>JBMSPY010000210.1:0-4531 GCA_049423005.1 Cyclobacteriaceae bacterium | reverse complement strand
ATCGATTCCTTCAATAAAAAAGCCTCGCCAAACGGTTCAGGCGAGGCTTTTTTTATAAAAAAAGTAAAGTCGATTACTTCAGGGCATTTCGGAAGGAATCTGTGCCTGACCACTTGCTAAACTCCATGTCGCTGGAGGCTGTTTCCTTAAGGCTTGGATCAAGCTTGATGGCAGTAACCAGGTTGGTCAGCAGCTCCGTTTCCTTACCCTGACGGGCTGCCGCCACAGCAGCACCATAATAGCCCATAGCAAAGGTGTTTCCTGAACGGGTGGCTTCCAGGAATGAGGCATAGGCATTTCCATAATCTTTCGTTAATAGTTGAGCCAAACCTCGGTTGAAAAGGTTTACTGGTGTTCCTGCAGCTGCAGAGGCGGAAGCAATAGCCTGGCTATACTTGGCCATGTGAATTTCACAAGCGGCTTTAACACCATTAACTCCACGAGAAATCTCATTTGATGCGCCGTTAAGGGCGCGATTGGAGAACGAAAAGGCTTTCCAAGGATTGCCTTGAATCAAAGCGACGGTGGCCATGTTGGCGTTTACTTCATTGGAATTACGCAGTCGTGCAGCAATTTCCAATTGTGTGGCTGCCTGTTCAGCGTAGTCGTTCAAATTAGAGCGATTCTGTAATCCCAAGCTTAACCAGGTCGCAGCTAGGTTGTTGTGGGCAACCCAAGAGGTACCCATTTTGGTAGCTGCCTGATACAAGTTTGCCTTTTCTTCTAACGAAGGGGTCAAGGATGCTGCGTAAAGAAATTCTTCCATGCTCAAGGCATCTTTTCCTGCCTGGCCATTAAGGATTTGTTTGGCCAGAACGGAAATTTCGATATCGGTCTTTTTCTTTTTTACGATAAAAATTTCAGTCTTGGCTGTTCGTAAACCTGGATAGATGTCGTTATAAACCTTTTTGTAAGTAGCCAGTTTGCTCAGTTTTTCTTCTACTTGCGGGAAAGTACCACCAGCGTTGATGATGTTATTAAACTCACTTTTTTCAGCTTCGGTTATTCCGGAGTAATTTTTTAGTGCTTCCTTGAAAGAAGTCCAGTCGTCAACAACTGGTTTAAGAACAAACCGAATGTTATCAGAGAGTCCCTGATAATCGTATTTCTTCATTTCTGCTCTATAAAATTTCTCGATAGCTGCAGCGCGATCCTCAGAAAGCTTGCTGTTTACGCGCTCACGGCCTTCAGGAGAGTGCGTGCCGGTAATGGTCACAGTTCGTGTGATGTTTTTCGAAGCGATAAATGCGTCAAGTTCTTTGCCGCTGAGGCCGGAGATTTCTGTTTTACGTAAAACTGAGCTGCCTTGGTCGAACAGGAAATTTGGGATAATGACAGGTATGATTTCTTCCTGATTGTTGTAGCCATGATCTGCGAAGGATACATAATAATTGTCTTGAACCAATTTGGAAGTAGTTAGTATACCGGTGGCTACATCGAGGCGTGGGGTTGTTTTTGACTTGGAACCTTTTGAGGCCACACCTTCAATTTGAATGAGGCCATTTTTTAAGGCTGGAGAATACGGAAAACTGAATTTTTTCGAAAGTTTTGGTTGTTGGGTAGATGCCTGAGGGAAATCAACAGACTTAAAGGTCAATGGCTCCAAAGCGCGCTCTTGTTCACCATACTTATAAAACGTTTTGAGGGTGTAGGTCGTTTTTGGCTTAAGCATTTTTACTGGTAGACTGGCCGACAAATCGAAGACAACCGTATCCTTGTGAACTTCAAGGGGATTTGGGCTTGCGGTCAGGTTTTGGTTCTTAGCCAATTTAATCATCTGTGGTAATGTGCAACCTCCGAGGATGAACCCGCAGAAAATGGACGTGAAGTATACAAGTTTCTTCATGAAAGTTGGTTTAAGCGTTAAAATAAGGGGCAAAAATAGGGTTCAAAGCACCGTTTTCCAATTCCTCCTCGCAAATAATGGTCATGGCATGAGCGCATGCCTAATATATACATGGGATATGAGTCACCTGGACGATTTATGATTCAAAGTCTATTACCACAAATGATCACCTCCATTCAAAATTTCTTCGAACAAAATGCCTTTGGTGTTTGTACCAGGCTTGGTGAAAAACTAGGTATGGCTTCTGCCTCTGTTCGTCTGTGGTTTATTTATGCATCCTTTTTGACTTTCGGATCACCTGTAGTAGTCTATTTTGCACTTGCTTTCATTCTGGAATTCAGAAAGCATTTGAGAAGGGGACGGAGTACGGTTTGGGATCTGTAGAATTACGAGGTTCCGGATCAACCTCACCTATAGTCTATAATTTTTTTTTAGACAGTTTCGAAGAAGAATATAGTGTTGGCTTTATTTAGAAGCCTGTACCTCTACCTGTTCTTCTCTTCCTTTTTCGATCATTACCTTTTTTAAATACCAGATGATACTGATGTAAAATAGGGTTGCTCCAACTGCAAACCAAAGAAATGCCTCATAGGCCAGCGTTGCCAAAGCAATGGCTACCAGGGTCAGGTGAATTCCCAGAACGATCAGCAAAGTCATTTTTTTTCCAATCCCTTTGTTCATCAATAAATGGTGAATGTGGTTGTAATCACCTTTAAATGGATGGTCACCTCTCCAAATGCGAAAAATGAATACTCTAACCATATCCATAGAGGGAAGGGCAATCAAGGCCAGGCCAATTTGAAATCTGTTATCTGTGTTGACTAGTGTTGATTGACCCTGACTGATGAAGATGACGGTAAAAACTGCAATCAACATACCGATAAAACTTGATCCGCTACCTCCCATGTACACTAAGGCAGATGGTCGGTTATACAATAAAAAGGCAACAAGACTGCCGCTTCCGCATAAGGCTAGTGTGAAAAAGTAGATGGATTCACCTTTATAAAAAAGGTAGAGATAAGCAGAGGTGGCTAAAACGGCTAGCATACCCGCCAAGCCATCGATACCATCAATAAGGTTGAAGGCATTGGTAATGGCGCTGAATATGATGATGGAGAAAATAAGGTTGCTGTAGGGGATCGAAGAAAGAAAAGGAATGAGTTCATTGAGTGGTAGCTGTAAATCGCTTTTTAGAATAAGAATGGCTGCAAAAATAAACTGAGACAGAAACTTCTTTATGGGGGGGTAAAAGAAGAAGTCGTCACCAAGTCCAAAAAGAAAAGTTCCGAACAAGGCTAACCAAAGCACGTGGGAATAAATCGGCTTTGATGCACCGATTGGGAAGAGCAATCCATGCGCCAGGAAAACGCCCAAAAATATTCCTACACCACCCAGGAAAGAGATTTTTTGGATGTATTTTTTTTGGAATTCATCTGGCTCATAAATGTTGTACTTCTTAGCAACTTTAATAGCCACAGGAATTGAGAAATAGGTAATTAAAAAGGCACAGATTGGGGTGAAAATGAAAATCCTGTTCATTGTTAGTTTCTTTACTGCAAGCAGATGATGAAAAACCCCGGTGAATAATTCCTGTAAGAACAGTAAGGACAGGAATTGTAAATTCCGAATTAGGAATTACCGATTACCCTCATCTCCACGAATAACCAAGTTAAAGTTATAATTTTTATTTCAAATACCAATGCAAACTATTGAATCATTCCTCTTTTATGACATCATCTGCATTAAAGGTGCCTGATTGGGACGAGTCTTCTCCAGTCTACTGTTGGTAGTTGAAATATTCTTATTTTACCTCTTTAATTTTTTGGAGCAATGTGGTTTCCGTGGCATGTGGCGTACACCAAACCGAGGGTTGAAAAAAAGGTTTTCAACTTACTGAGCGACCTTGGTTTTCAGTGTTATTTCCCGTTGTCCAGGGTTCGTCGAAAATGGAGTGACCGATTCAAATGGGTTGAGGTTCCTGTTTTTCGATCTTACATTTTTGTCCGAATTCCAAGGGAAAAAATGTCAGAGGCCCTAAGGATTCCCGGGATGCTTACATTTCTTTTTATGGAGGGGAAGCCGGCAGTAGTGCGTGATGAAGAAATTGAGCTCATAAAGAAATTTCTTCGAGACTATCCTGGTGCAACGGCTCGCCCGGTGGCCGCAGAAAAAAGTAAAGCGTCAACTCTTGTGCCTGGAAATATTGTGCAAATAAATGCTGGTTTGTTGATGGGACAGGAGGGTAAGGTCCTGAGTGTCCGAAACAAGGAAGTGAAGATTTTGATCCAAAGCCTTGGTCAGGAGCTGATTGCTTTTGTGGATGAAGATCTCATCTAATGTGATTTAGTTACAGCTTTCCTGTTTTGAAAAGTTTCTTCAAAACAAGTAAGTTGAAACTGTTGCGTGTGCGATAAACACTTCATTGATTTGATCGTGCTGAGTAATTTTTTAGCCACGTAGGCCTTAAATAGCATCTATCAATCGGCCATTTGAAACTTTAACTGTACCTGTTCCATCTCCTGGAATTTTGAGCCGACTTTTTCGACTGCTATTTTTTGCATATCTCTGACGTTGGAGATGCCTTTGATGTTGAACAGTCCGCCAACCTTGCCTTCAGCAATCCTTTTGGCGATGTCAGAACTTTCTACCGCGCCAGTGGTAAAGGCCCCGGCCGAAGGCAGGTTC
>JBMSPY010000209.1:0-4547 GCA_049423005.1 Cyclobacteriaceae bacterium | reverse complement strand
CCGAATGGTATCCCATCCCTGATTGGAGGTAATTACATCCGGTGCATCAGGGACCAATGTTGCCTGCGCTGGACGAACCTCTTTAATCAAGTCCATATACCGGTCGTCAGGGAATCCTTCGATGTTGAATTCAGTAGTCAGCACTTTAGATAACTCCAAAACATCCGATCTGCGAATGTGCCGTTCATCGGGTCTTGGATGTACCGTAATACCCTCTGCCCCAAACCGCTCACAATCCAATGCCATCCGGATCACGTCGGGATTATTTCCACCGCGTGCATTTCGGATGGTTGCAATCTTGTTGATATTGACGCTGAGTCGGGTCATTTTCTTACTTGCGCAGGCTTGGCTAACTTTGTGCGAATATACAACGGTGGCGATTTTCAAAGCCGTTCGTTTTTAAATCATTAACCACTATGAGTTTAAAATCAAGAATTGACAACGATATAAAGGAAGCTACTCTGGCCAGAAAAAAGGAGGAACTGGATGCGCTGCGCAGCATTAAGTCCATGATCCTGCTGGCGGCAACTGAAAAGGGCGGATCAGAAGAATTGTCTCAGGAAACCGAGAACAAAATTTTAATGAAAGCAGCCAAGCAGCGCAGGGAATCAGCCGACATCTTTATCAAAGAAAACCGCAAAGATCTTGCAGACAAAGAATTGCTTCAGCTGGAGGTCATCAATCGTTATTTGCCCAAACAACTTTCGACAGAAGAAATTACCGAAGAGATTAAAAAAGTTATAGCTGCCGTTGGCGCTGCGGGGCCTCAAGATATGGGTAAGGTTATGGGTTCAGCCACCAAGGCATTGGCCGGAAAAGCAGACGGTAAAGTAATCTCAGAAATTGTAAAGCAACTGCTTGCCTCTTGAATAAATCAGACATTGTCTTAATCATCCTTCTTTTGCTCGGTGCCTGGAGTGGTTACCGCAAAGGTTTTGTGATGGCTCTGTTTTCACTGGCGGCATTTATTCTTGGCATAATCGGAGCCTTTCGATTGATGGGAAATGGAGTAGCTTGGTTAGCGACAAAAATCGATGCCGATCCCAAGCTTCTTCCGTATCTATCGTTTATCATTCTCTTTATACTGATTGTTATAGCAGTCCGACTTCTCGGCAGTCTTTTACAGGCTTCCATCTCCAAAACACTTCTGGGAGAAGCAGATCAGATTTTAGGAGCCGTATTGGGAATTCTGCGGTACGCCTTTATGATCAGTGTCCTGATCTGGATCTTCACCTCCCTGCACATTCATCTCCCAGAGGACTGGCGAAAAAATTCCTTCTTACTTCCTACTATTGAGAAAACTGCCCCTTTTATAGCAGAGAAGGCCGGTGCACTTTTCCCCTCGGTAGAGGACCTTTTCAAGGAACCGGAATAACCGGGTTTTTTGAGTTTTTTTGCAATCTTTACCAAATAAATCCGGGATCTATGCCCCTGAATGTAAAGGAAGCGAATGGTTTCAGTTATGTAGACGAAGGTCAGGGCCAGGAGCTGATGATGCTGCATGGTCTTTTTGGCGCCCTCAGCAACTGGGAGGCTGTGGTCAATCGCTTTTCCCCACACTACCGGGTTGTCATTCCCATGCTCCCAATTTATACCATGCCAATTAAAGAAGCTGGCTTAGAAGGTCTTCGTGCATTTGTGGAAAAGTTTGTGGAGACCATGAAGCTTGACAATATGATTATCATGGGTAACTCATTGGGCGGGCACGTTGCCTTGCTATACACGTTAAATAATGGATCAAAGGTTTCCCGACTGATTCTAACTGGAAGTTCTGGATTGTTTGAAAATGCAATGGGCGGTTCTTACCCGCGTCGCGGAAGTTTCGATTACATCAAAGACCGTGTCGAATACACTTTTTACGATCCCCAGGTAGCTTCTCAGGACCTGGTAGAAGAAGTTTTTGAGACTACGAAAAGCATTCCAAAGTGTATGCGCATCGTGGCCATTGCCAAATCAGCTCAACGCAACAACCTAGCTGGTGATCTTCACCAGATAAAAGTTCCTACACTTCTGGTATGGGGATTGAACGACACCATTACTCCTGCAATGGTAGCTCATGATTTTAATCGGTTGATCACAAATTCCGAACTCCGGTTTATCGATAACTGCTGTCATGCACCGATGATGGAACATCCTGAACGTTTTAATGCACTTGTTGAAGAGTTTCTTCAAAACCAGGTACCAGCATGATTGCTGAAGAGCTGATCAATCAAATGATCCCGGCGCTTCGTGCTGAGGATACTTCTGATCGTGCCTTGATGTTGATGGAAGAATTTCGATGCACACAACTTGCAGTAGTTGAGAACGATAAATTTCTTGGCTTTATAACCGAGGAAATATTACTGGAGAACTCCCGTCGCGAACGGTTGATCAACAGTTTCACACTTATACATGAAACCTGCACCGTAACTTCAGATGCACATTTTTATGAAGTTGTTCGCGTAGCCGGAGAACATAAAATGCAAACGGTAGCAGTGCTCGATAATCTACACTTATACGTTGGAGTGATTTTGGTTGGCGACATCATGGCTACCTTTTCGCAGTCCACGACGCTGCATATACCGGGAAGCACGCTGGTGCTCTCCATGGACCTGATCGACTACTCACTTGCTGAGATTGCACGTTTGGTGGAAGAAAATAAAGCTAAAATCATCAGTGCCACTATGGTGGAAGACCCTCTGGAAAAATCCAGAATCCGCCTAACCATCAAAGTAAATCAAACCGATCCCTCAAGAATTGTAGCAACACTCGAACGCTTCGGTTACCGCATTATCGGAAGGTATCAGGAAACACGCTTCACCGATCCTGAAAAGGAGCGTTATGACCTGTTGATGCGGTATCTGAACATCTGATCATCAATCCGTTATGAAGATTGCACTCCACGGAAGAGACTTTCAACAAAAGTCGTCACGATTCGTAGAAAAGGTGATTCAGCTATTAGAGCACCATGGTACTGAACTTCTGGTTTCTGAAAAGTTTGCCCGATACTTTAAATCCAAAAAATTCAAGGTCTTCACCTCATCGAAACAACTCAGAGGCACACAATATTTTATTTCCCTTGGCGGCGACGGCACTCTCCTCGAGTCGATTACACTCATCGGACGTCAGGAAATACCCATCATGGGAATCAATACCGGCCGGTTGGGATTTCTCTCTACCACCAGTCGTGAAGAAACAGAAGAAGCCATTCAAAGTCTTTTCAAAGGCAAAGTAAAAACGAGCTCTCGAACACTACTTCGGCTCACCTCTCATCCAAAATTATTTGGAGAAATGCCATTCGCATTGAATGATTTCACGATTACGAAGAAAGACAATACCATGGTTCGTATTGGTGTCTATGTCAATGGTGAACTTCTTAACGCCTACTTTGCTGACGGTTTGATTGTTTCCACTCCTACCGGTTCTACCGGCTACTCATTGAGTTGCGGAGGTCCGATTGTACACCCAAAATCTCAGAGCATCATTATTACTCCAGTAAGCCCTCACAACCTGACAGCGCGGCCAATTGTTCTTTCAGATAAGGTGGAATTGGAGTTTAGAGTAGAGAGTCGTTCAAAAAAATTTCAAGTTTCTTTAGACTCACGTAGCGAAACCATCGATGACAGCTGGACGTTGAAAATTCGTCGGGCTCCTTTTAAAGTAAAACTACTTCAGGTGCCCAACCACGACTACTTCAACACATTGCGTCAAAAATTGAATTGGGGACTGGATGTCCGAAATTAATTTTACGATTGGTTATACATAATTTTAATGGCTGTACGTTTTACGCTTATGCCCTCTCCAAGGACTTCCTTAATTGCATCATTCCTATTACTTCTGGTTTGTATTGCTCATGGTCAATTGCGGCAACGCACAGAGGTTGGTGGCGGGTTGGGTACATTTAACTATACCGGTGATCTGGTGCGTACCTATAATCCGGGATTCTCCAAACCAGCCGTAACTCTTTTTTATCGGTATAATTTTAGTCATGTAGTGAGCTTACGTACCGGCCTGACCTTAGGTAAGGTGGGTGCCTCTGATCTGAAAAATCCCATCGATGCTGCCGCTCAAGCCAGAGCTGCTTCGTTTTCGATTTCCTTGATGGAATTAGCGCCAATATTCGAGTACCATTTTCTTGATTGGAAGGATGCCAAACGCCGTATCCGGTACACACCTTATCTTTTCGCAGGGGCCGGACTATTCGTTTTCTCTGGAAACAAAAGCAAACCAGAGGCCTACAGCAACGTCCAGATGGCCATCCCTTTTGGAGGCGGTTTCAAATACATTGTTAATCCACACTGGTATTTGGGATTTGAAGTTGGCATTCGAAAAACCTTTTTTGACTACCTGGACAATGTTTCGGACCGGTTGCGACCAACCAAGAGACCATTGGATTTTGGCAATTCCTTTGACAAGGACAATTACTTTTTTATTGGACTTACCCTGACAAGGACTTTTTACGAAATTCCGTGTGCCTCAACCCCTTATTGAGGCGGTAACAACATTATTTTTCATAACAAAAAAGGCCTATTTTTGCGCCCTTGTGGCTACGTTTCGCGACCAAATAA
>JBMSPY010000208.1:0-4549 GCA_049423005.1 Cyclobacteriaceae bacterium | reverse complement strand
CAGCGCTTCCAAATCATGCCAAACAGCAATCGGATGGGTTTTCGACTTTTTGGTGAGGCACTATCTGTTGAAAAAAAAATTGAAATGCTTTCTTCGGCTGTAGATTTTGGCACCATCCAAGTTTTGCCGGATGGACAACTTATTGTTTTAATGGCCGACCATCAGACGACTGGTGGTTATCCAAGGTTGGCATCGGTTGTTTCTGCTGATCTTCCTCGCTTGGCTCAATTGGGTAAACAACGTGATCTTTATTTCTCCTGGAGTACAGCGGAAATGGCTTATGCTCTGCTAACGGAGCGAATAAGGCGAATGAAAGAATTAAAAAATTCATGTTTGCTCCGATTGAAGCCTTACCTTCACTGAATGAAACTTCCGGTTGATTTAAACTGCGACATGGGAGAGGGGATGGGCAATGAAGCGGTACTCATGCCGTTCATTACCTCTGCCAACATCGCCTGTGGTTTTCATGCGGGAGACGAAGTCATCATGGAATCAACTGTTGAGTTGTGCATCCGTCATCAGGTCAATATTGGAGCGCATCCGTCCTTCCCTGATCGCGAAAATTTTGGTCGAAAAAATATGAATCTGCTGCCTGGTGAGGTCGAAGAAATGGTCGCAACGCAGATTCTTGCATTACGTAAAATTTGTGAAGATCAGGATGTGCGCCTCAACCATGTAAAACCGCATGGGGCTCTGTACAATATGGCTGCATGTGATTCCGAGTTGGCAACAGCCATTGCAAAGGCTGTTTATTTAGTTGATGCTGAATTAATACTCGTTGGACTTTCAGGCAGTATGATGCACCGGGCTGCTATGGCTAAGGGGTTGTCCTTCTTCCATGAAGTTTTTGCCGATCGCTCTTACAGAAAGGACGGAACACTTACCCCTCGTTCGGAACCAGGTGCCATGCTTCAATCACCAACGGATGCAGCGGACCAGGCGTTTCGCCTGGCTACCGGGTCAGGTATCTTAGCAGAGGGCCAGTTAATCTTTCCAAAAGCAGATACTATTTGTATTCATGGTGATGGTCCGGATGCTTTGGCTTTTGCCAAAGCCATTAATGATCGGTTGTCAACCCATAGCCTCTAATAATTAACATGGTTGGTAGTAACCTTCGAAAATGGTTTGGTGGATTGGGTGGTGCTGGTCTTGGAGCCGCTTTTCTAATGGCCAATAGTTCCATCGGACCAGGATTCCTTACTCAGACCACCTTTTATACCGGTCAGCTGCTTACCAGCTTTGGATTTGTTATTCTGGTTTCAGTTTTATTGGATTTAGGAGCACAGTTAAATACCTGGCGGATTTTAGCAGTTAGTAAGATGAGAGCCCAGGATCTGGCCAATGCTGTTTTACCCGGCCTTGGTTATTTGGTGAGTTTTCTAATTGTACTAGGAGGCTTTGCATTCAATATCGGAAACATAGCGGGTTGTGGTTTAGGTGTTAATGTATTGACTGGTTTAAGTTTTGAAACAGGGGCTTGGATTAGTTGTCTTATTGCGCTCCTATTATTCTGGTCCAGAGAAATTGGGTCGATGTTGGATGGATTTACCAAAAGCCTTGGAATTATTAAGATAGGTTTAGCGCTTTTTATTGCCTTTGCTGCCAACCCACCTGTGTCTGAGGCAGTTTACCACACCTTTATTCCAGAACATTATTCGATAGCTGCCATTGTTACCATTGTTGGTGGTACCGTAGGTGGTTACCTCACCTTTTCAGGAGCCCACCGATTGCTTGACGCCGGGATTTCAGGTAAAGAAAGATTGAAGGAGGTAGATCAGAGTGCAACACGAGGGATCCTGATCAGTACGTTAATGAGGTTTATTCTTTTTTTAGCAGTGGTAGGTGTTGTAACAACGGGTGTATCCCTAGATAAGGATAACCCTGCAGCCACTGTTTTTAAGGTTGCTGCCGGGGATTTAGGTCTCAGGCTATTCGGGGTTATATTGTGGAGCGCGGCCATATCCTCTGTGGTGGGAGCTGCATATACTTCAGTATCCTTTTTCAAAACATTTCATCCCTCAATTGCCAGGAATGAGAGGTGGTGGATTTCTGCCTTTATACTTATTTCAACCATTGTCTTTGTAAGTGTGGGCAAGCCAAAAGAGCTTTTACTATTGGCAGGTGCTGTAAACGGAATGATCCTTCCTGTTGCTTTAGCGGTTGTCCTTATTGCAGCACGAATTCCCACCTTGGTTAATGGCTACCGACACCCCGTTTGGATGCAAGCTTGTGGATGGGCTGTGGTTGGTTTGATGGGTTGGATGGGAGCATTGGCGCTCATTGACTGGATGGCCGGGTAATTAATAGATGTTTATTCTATAATTAAAGAGCTCATTGTACGACGATTAAACCATCTGTACCTAAGGACCCTGCTTCAAACTATGGAGCAAAGGTGGCGGTTTGAATCTCCTTTACCTGATTAGGCCAGAGTTCATTTATGAATCATTTTGGAGAATAAGTACCGCTTTAACACTCGTTAGGAAAAAGGGCAACTTTCTGTATCACATTAAAAATCAATGATTACCATAGTAATCGACTTGATTTTTGAAATCCTAATGAGTGATAGCCATTACCGAACACGATTGAAATAGGTCAAAAACCTTAAAAAAAATTTAACATGGTTTTTGATTTTTGGCCTTTCTCCTTACCTTTCAAACTATAATTGATTGTCTAACCCCAATTAAAAATTCATTTGTAGTAACTAAACCCTTTTTTATGAGCAAGTTTTACTCTAGAACAAATCGAATTTTACTGGCTCTTCTGTGGGTGTTTTGTGCCACTGGCGCATTCGCTCAGCAGAGAACAGTAACAGGTTCGGTTAAAGATGAAACCGGGTCACCTCTTCCCGGCGTTAGCATCTTAGTTGTCGGTACCTCAAATGGTACAGTATCAGATGTTGATGGAAAATTCAGCATTCAGGTTGGCTCTGATGCACGTCTGCAATTCGCCTATGTAGGTTATGAAGTGCAGGTTGTTGAAGTTGGCCAAAACACTGTTCTTGATGTCAGCCTCGCAGTGGATGTTAAGACCCTGACTGAGGTTGTTGTTACAGGTTATGCTTCCCAGCAAAAGAAAGACCTGACCGGTTCAGTTGGTACAGTGAAAGTTGCTGAACTTACTCAAGTTCCATCTAACAACGTCACCAATCAGCTGCAAGGCCGTATTGCTGGTGTTACTGTTAGCGGTGACGGTCGTCCTGGAAACCCTGCCAAAGTACGTATCCGTGGTTTCGGTTCTTTCCAAAATAACGATCCTCTCTATATTGTTGACGGTGTTCCTACTCAGGACATTTCAACAATCAACCCTAATGATATTGAGTCACTTTCTGTTCTGAAAGACGCAGGTGCAGCCTCTATTTACGGTTCACGCGCTTCTAACGGTGTGATTATTGTTACTACTAAGAAAGGTCAGCGCAAAGGTGTTAAAGTTAACTACGACATGTTCGTAGGTTCCGTATCACCTGGTAAGAGCCCTGATTTCCTTTTGAATGCTCAGGAGTACGCTGATCTTCAGTGGCTTGTTTACCGTAACGACGGTACTAACGAAACCCACCCTGTATACGGACCTTCTTCAGCTGCTAAGCCTTCATTCCCAGCATGGGCTGGTGATACCGATTGGTATGACGCAGTAACCCGCCAAGGTTCAATGGCTAGCCATGACATCTCTATGTCAGGTGGTAACGAGAGTGCTAAATTCTATGCTGGTCTCCAGTATTTCAATCAAAATGGTATTGCCCTTGGCAACTTCCAACAGAGATTCAGTGCACGTATCAACTCTGAATTTAAAATAAAAGATCGCGTTACCATCGGTGAAAACCTGACGGTAACTGGTCGTACTGGTAACCAGGTTTCTGGTAACGGTACTGAGGAAAGCCCTGTAGCTCGTGTTTACATGACTCAGCCTATCATCCCTGTTCGCGTTAATCAAGTTGTGGTTGGTTCAGGTCATACCTTCCAGCCCGGCGAGTACGGTGGTACTGGTCTTGCTTCACGCCTTGGTTCTACTCCTAACCCAGTTGCTGACCTTGAGCGTGCTGCTGACAACCGTCAACAGGACATCCGAATCCTCGGAAGCATTTTTGCTGACGTTAAGATCCTTGAGCACTTGAAGTTCCGTACCACTTTCGGTGGAACTTTTGGAAGTAACTACAACACTAGCTGGACTAACAAAACCTATGAAAGAGCTGAAAACCAGGCAACCTCATCTTACTTTGAGAGCGCCGGTTACGGAAGTGATTGGGTTTGGACAAACCAGTTAACCTACGATAAGACGTTTGGTAACCACAAATTACTTGCTGTTGCAGGTTATGAGGCCGTTAAATACGGTATTGGTCGTGGCTTGAGTGCAGGACGCGCAGGTTATTTCTCAAGCGCCTTCTCTTTCCGCACAGTATCTAACGGTGCCCAGATTTTGAGTGCAAACTCAGGCTTGGGTACTCCTACCACGCTTCTTTCTCAGTTTGTTCGTGCTGACTATAGCTTCTCCGATAAATATCTCTTGAGTGCTACTGTACGTCGCGACGGTTCTTCACGTTTCGGTGCTGACTTCC
>JBMSPY010000207.1:0-4550 GCA_049423005.1 Cyclobacteriaceae bacterium | reverse complement strand
AAAAAAAACATTGACCGGTCTTTGAATCGAATGTTTAACCGAATTACCGATAAGGTTGATCAGGATTTGTCTGAATGCACCTTTGTGCATCGTTAGTTTTCCATCATCAAAGTCACAGACCATTCCGGCCGTAACCTCACCTTCCCACAGCATAGAGGTTTCAAAAAGAATTTCAATAGGATCGGTTGAATGTCGTTGATTATAGATGTTTTCATATTCACTGATCAAACTTACCGTTTCCTTCATGGCGAGTGTTTGATGAAGTATCCTCTGATAAACAGCTTCTTGTTTATGCTCTGGCTCAGATTTAATGGTCAGCAGCAGACTTTGCAAATGATTTTTTAGGTCATGTGCCACCGAAAGGGAGGTCCTCTTGAGTCGTTTGTTTTCCTGATTCAACTTATGGATTTCCTTTTTGTACTGAACCGCAGTTTTTCGGAAACTTTCAGAGTTTTTAGTGATCAGTCGATTTGATAAATTGATTTTTGATGGTGTGTTTCTCATGGTTTTATTTTTCTTCAAAACAATGAGCTTAGAGTGTAGAGTATCATCCGATTCTATTATGTTTTAGCGTACCGTTGGATACTCTACTGTGTTAAAAACCTGGTTCATGGATAACCTAAACGATACGAAAGGCCAAGGGCTGCATGCTCGAGTACTTTAGGTGCTGAGTCTTTGATTCTTTACTGCTCAAAGGATTAGGTCTTCCGGTTGGATTTTGTCATTTTCGCAATCATTTTTTTATGGCATTATTAGAAAAGCATCTTATTGTAAAGAAGTCCTTAATTCCTGGGGCTGGTAAAGGATTGTTTACCAAGGTTCCGATCAAGAAGGGAACATGGATTGTGGAGTATAAGGGTGAGATTCTTACCTGGAAGGAGGTCGAAAAGATGGCGGATGACCGAAATGGTTACGTCTTTTTTGTCTTCAGTACCCATGTGATCGATGCCTGGAAATACAAAAAAGCCAAGGCGCGGTATGCCAACGATGCCAGGGGAATTGTCCGTATCCCCGGAGTCACCAACAATTGTGAATATTATGTTTTTCATAGGCGCTGCTACATTAAGGCCGTTAAAAACATTCCGGCAGGCTCTGAAATATTTGTTGACTATGGTCGTGAATACTGGCAGGCTATACGCTACAACATCCGCGAGGAGTTGAAAAAGGCCAAATCGAAGAAGGCTAAACCTAAGCTACCGCACCAGGATGCTAACCGCAAGTCAACACGCAAAAAATAGATCTATTCGAGCAACTAACATCAGTTAGTATTTTTAAAAATTATTCCACAGATTTTGAGGGTTCAGAAAATTCAGGTTTATTCGCTACACGTAAGACAATGAAGACCGCACGATTTTATTTTTATTATTATTTTTTTCAGACCATGCGGGACTGAATTGACTTGCCATTAACCAAAGAAATTCAAAGTCCCGGCCAAGAAACCGGGACTTTTCATTTTATGAAAAAGTCCGTCACGAAAAACAAAGCACAAAAAAACACCGTAGCCATTCAGGGTATTGCGGCTAGCTTCCATGAGTTGGCTGCCAGGACATTTTTTGGTGAGTCGATAACCACCATTGAGTGTCTTACCTTTCATAGTTTATGTGAGTCTCTGAAATCCGGTAAAGCCGATCATGCCGTGATGGCTATTGAAAACTCCATTGCTGGCAGTATACTTCCCAATTACTTTTTGCTTCAGGAGTATCATTTTTCAATTGTGGGCGAACTATATGTGCCGATCCACATGCACTTATTGGCGCTACCTGGTGTTAACATGAAGGACATCCGGACTATTGAGTCTCATCCCATGGCCATTCGGCAATGCTCTGATTTTTTACATGCACTACCTCAGGTCCAGGTTAGAGAAAGTGACGACACGGCGCTTTCGGCCAAGCGTGTTAGAGAATTGGGCCTAAGAGATACTGCAGCGATCGCTAATGAGCGCGCCGCAAAGTTGTATGGTTTGCAAATAGTGGAAAAGCGAATCGAAACCCATAAAAAAAACTTTACGCGTTTTTTGATCCTGAAGCGTAGAAGTCTTCCGGAAAAAGATGCGAATAAGGCCTCGTTGAGTTTCGAAGTGCCCCATGCTGTCGGTAGTCTGGCCGAAACCTTGATGACCCTAAAGAATAACCGCATTAATCTCACTAAGATTCAGTCGATACCGATTATTGGTAAACCTTCCGAGTACTCCATTCATGTAGACGTAGAGTGGCGTTCACGGAAAAATTACGATCTGGCGATTCGTCAGATCCTGGCGCAGGTGCACAATCTCAACATTTTGGGTGAGTATAAAAAAGCTAAGATCGAATACCAGTAGAATCATGATCGCTACCGCAAAACGATTAGAAAAAGTGGATGAATATTACTTCAGTCGGAAGTTAGCTGAGGTACGTCGTTTGGATTCTCCTGAACGCCGAATAATCAACTTAGGCATTGGCAGTCCAGATCTGGCGCCATCAACCGCCGCCATTCAAGCTCTGGCAGACTCAGCGTCTAATCCTGCGCATCATGGTTATCAGAATTACAAAGGAATTCCAGCCTTGCGTGAGGCTATAGCTATGTTCAGTAAGCAGACCTACGGAGTTGTTCTTGACCCGGAAACCCAGATTCTTCCACTGATGGGTTCTAAGGAGGGGATTATGCACATCAGCATGGCTTTTGTGAATGAAGGAGAAAAAGTTCTCATACCAGATCCAGGCTATCCTACCTATTCTTCTGTATCCAACCTTGTTGGCGCAACCATTGAGACCTATCCACTGAATGAGCATACCGGATGGCGAATCGATCTGGATGTATTGCGAAAACGCGATTTTACCGGTGTGAAGTTGATGTGGGTCAATTCGCCACACATGCCAACCGGAGCAAAAGCATCGCGTGCGGAGTTGGCTGAATTGGTTCGCCTGGCTAGAGAAAAGAATTTTCTTTTAGTAAACGATAATCCCTATAGTCTCATCCTGAACGATGAGCCGATGAGTCTACTTTCTGTAGAAGGTGCTTTTGAGGTGGCACTCGAGTTGAATTCTTTGAGTAAGTCCCACAACATGGCCGGGTGGCGCATTGGGTGGTTGTCGGGAAGCAAAGAGCATGTCGAAAGTGTACTACGTGTGAAGAGTAATATGGATTCTGGAATGTTTCTCGGACTTCAGCATGCTGCCGTGCAAGCCTTACAAAGTGGAAAGGATTGGTTTGAAAAACAGGACATCATTTATAAGGCTCGTAGAGCTGCTGCTGAAAACATACTTTCTGAATTGGGTTGCAGTTGGTCGAATCAGCAATCGGGATTGTTTTTGTGGGCCAAGGCGCCAGATGCGGTTTCGGATGTTGAGACCTGGTTGGATACTTGGCTCTATGGGGCAGGTGTATTCCTTACCCCGGGATTTATTTTTGGTTCTTCTGGAAAAAGATTTGTCAGAATTTCTCTTTGCGCCACAGAAGAAAAACTTCGGGAGGCTCTTCTTCGTATTCAGCAGTTGAAGCAAAATCCAGTTCGGTCATGAAAATTGCAGTCATCGGAGTGGGTTTGATTGGCGGCTCCCTGGCCATTGATATTCGCGCAAGGGGTTTAGCCAAAGAAATCATTGGCGTCGATTTCAACCCGTTCCATCAACAAGAGGCCTTGAGACTTGGATTGGTGGATCGGATTATGGAATTACCCAATGCGGCTTCATCAGTTGACCTGATTTTATTGGCCACTCCGGTTAGCACCTTGCCTGATCTTGCTGTTCAGGTGCTTGATCTTTGTTCAGATACCTGTGTGGTGATGGACACTGGATCCACGAAGCAGCAGGTTTGCAGGGCTGTTTCCGGACACGCCAAACGCAGTCAATTTGTGGCGGCCCATCCAATTGCCGGAACTGAAAACTCAGGCCCTGAAGCGGCCATTCCGGGGTTGTTCAATGGAAAAACCAATATAATTTGTGAGCGGGAAAAGAGTGCTGCGGTGGCCATTGAGCGTGCAATGGAATTGTTCAACAGCTTTGGCATGAAAACCATTTTTATGGAGCCTTTGGAACACGACCGTCATGCGGCGTATGTGTCGCATCTTTCCCACGTCAGTTCCTTTCTGTTAGGTCAGACGGTACTTGACATGGAAAAGGATGAAAAAAATATTTTCAATCTCGCGGGTAGCGGTTTTGCGTCGACGGTTCGTCTGGCCAAAAGTTCCCCTCAAATGTGGGCTCCGATTTTTGAACAGAATGTAGAGTTCTTAAGTCAGGCTTTACTGGAATACATCATGAATCTTCAGCGATTCCATTACCATTTGATGAAGCGGGATACTACCGAATTGCTGCGGATTATGTCGCAGGCCAATGATATCCGACGTGTATTGGATGGCATTGAGCTTAAGCAATCGAGCGTTCGTAATTCCGAAACTTCAAAGGATGTGACTACTAAAATTCAATAACTTGCAACCGATTTTTTAAAACTATGTCAAAGAAAGATTTACAGATTGCCCTCTAGATGCCCTTATTCCTCCTAATTTAAGTGTCTCATCAATATTATTGAAAGCTGTTTCAGGCTCTGTCCCACTTCCACCAACACATTCAGCT
>JBMSPY010000206.1:0-4569 GCA_049423005.1 Cyclobacteriaceae bacterium | reverse complement strand
ATTTTTGGAGCACGATTATCGCCGGAAGCCGGATTTGCATTCGATACCACACACCGCGTGCGAACAGGTATGCACCTGACAAAGGAATTCGGGAGCCTTGAGGACAGCTACCTGACAAACCTCATTTTGTATTATCACTATCAGACCGCATCCACTGAATTGCTAATGGGCTTATTTCCGCGACAAGGTCGCACCGATAATTTTCCTTTGTTTTTATTGAATGATACGCTTCGCTATTTCCGGCCTAATATGGAAGGAGTTTACCTCAGCAAGCGCTTTCGAAATGGATTTCAATCGGCGTGGATCGACTGGACAAGCCGACAAACCAACACCGAGCGGGAAACCTTTCTGGCCGGCTTTCACGGTAGAATAAACTCCGGAAGATTCTTTTTCGAAAATTATTTCACCCTGTATCATTTTGCTGCTCCAATCATTCCAATACCAGATGATCATTTGCGGGACAATGCAGCATTGATGCTACGACTCGGTGTAGATGCAACAAGAAAAAGCGGACCAGACTCACTGACTTTCCATGCCTCCTGGCTGGCGTCCTTCGACCGACTACGAAGTGTGTACGATTGGCGGACTCCTTCAGGAATCCAGCTGGGTTTTTACGTAGCAGAGAAAAATTTATTTCTGAACACGGTATTCTATACCGGACAGTCTCAAAGTGTTGCATTTGGTGACAGCTTTTACAAGGCAAAAACGTATGCTCGGGCCGATATGGGTTGGAATTTAATCCATCATCAATCGGTTCAGGTACGCTTTATTTTCTCACTCCATTATGTAGAGAAAAGTCTGGATACCCAGCAGTTGCTAACAGTTACCGTTCCAGTCGGCAAGTCCCATCGGCCGTGATAAAAAATAAACCGTTCACCATATTACTTGGAGGCTGGGTTGCACTGGCTTTAATTCAAGCAGGCTTAACGGATCTGGCAAACGATGAGGCCTATTACTGGGTCTATAGCCGCAGACTCGATTGGGGGTACTTTGATCATCCACCCGTAGTTGCTTTATTTATTAAGGCCGGATATTTTCTGTTTCAAAATGAACTTGGCGTTCGTCTACTGACCATCATTTCGCAAGCTATTTCCTTGTACCTGATATTCCGTTTACTGATTCAAGAACCTCGAACAGAGCATTTTTTTTCCTTGGTAGTGCTCACCCCCCTGCTCCTTGCTTTTTCGTTTATCGCAGTCCCGGATGCGCCCCTTTTACTCGGAACAGTGATATTTCTGGTTTTTTACAAACAGTATTCAGAAGAAGCGCGTTGGGGACTTGTTTTACCATTGGCCATTACGATGGCATTTATGATGTATTCAAAATACCATGCCGCTCTGGTGATTTTGCTGGTGATGTTCAGCAAACCAAAGTTGTGGCTTGACATCAAATGGATAATGGCCTGTACTCTTGGCGCACTTCTGTTTGCACCGCACTTATGGTGGCAATACCAACATGAATTTCCATCACTGAAGTATCATTTAATCGATCGAAACACTGCTTTCGAGTTTAAGGATGTCGGTATGTTTATTGTGAATCAGTTGATCAATTTTAATCCCATCATTTTTGGTCTGGTCGGCTGGCGGATGCTAAAAAGTCCAACTAAGTCAAACGATTTCGAACGCGCCCTGTCGTTTATCTTTTTTGGTTTTCTGTTGTTTTTTTTAGTCATGACATGGCGCGGTCACATTGAGCCGCAATGGACATACGTGCTTGTGGTTCCAATCCTGTATTACGGAATAAAGTTTTTTTCAACCGGTGATTGGAAGCTCGTTCTACGTAGTGGCTTGATTATCATTCCAGTCTTGGTTTTAGGAAGAATTTGTCTGGTAACTGATCTTATTCCCTTACCGACCGAATTTCATGGCTATCCGGCATTGGCTGAAAAAATCAAAGGGGCTGCGAACGGAAAGCCGGTGGTTGTACTCAACTCCTATCAACTGACCGCCAAGTACCATTTTTATGCGCAAGAGGAAACGATTGGCATGATCACCGATGGACGAAGAAATCAGTATAGTCTGTATCGGGACGAGGAATCGTTATTGAACCAGGAGGTATACCTGATTTCCCGGAGGGATCAGAAAAATTTCGAAAAAGTTAATACCGATGGTCATTATTCGGTTTGGGGTAAACCGGTCGAGGCGTTCTCCTATTACAAAGACGTTGCCATATCAACTTCAGAAATTTTGAAACAGGACTCAGCGACACTTTCCTTCCCAATAACAGTCGTAAATCCATATAAAGAGGATTTAATTTTGGATGATGATCGGGAGCTGGTCCTGGTAATACTTGAAGATGGGCGAGCAAAAGATTTTTATGCCATCGAAACAGATTTAAAAATTGTAGAATCAGGTAAACGTTACGAGGCTCAAGCTCGTGTGCCGCTTTCAGAACGATTACCAAACCGACAAGCCGTTATTGGAATAAGGACTGCAGGCCAGTTTTTTTCTTTTAATAGTGGGTTAATACAGCTTAGGACGGAATGACTATGGAGTTTACATCCGAACTATTTTGGAAGCTTTTGAAATTTGGTGCTGTCGGCGCCTCGGGTTTGGTCTTAGATTTTGGTCTGACCTACCTCGGAAAAGAAAAGTTAGGAATATCAAAATACCTGGCCAATGCCATTGGCTTTTGTACAGCTGCAAGCACCAATTTTTTATTTAATCGATGGTGGACATTTTCAGATACCAATCCAGATATCACCTCCCAATTCACCCGATTTTTTCTTATCGCATTAGTGGGACTAGCCATCAATACAGCCATTATATGGTTCGCACACCAGAAAAAGGGAATGAATTTTTTTGTTGCCAAAATTCTAGCCGTCGGAGTGGTGGTGATTTGGAATTTCGTGATGAATGTGACCTTCACCTTCAATTAAACATCGAAGGGTAATAGATTTTACTTCAGGATTCGGATTTAACAATTCCGAATTCCGTCCACTTGAGTTTTTGTGAGCGTGTTTTGGCGCGAACGGCCTTGTTGAAGCGAATGGATTCTTCGGTCTTATAACCTCTTTTATGATCGAGATGAATACAGATTGCGCTGTAACGAATCTGCTTTCCGCGAATACCATAATTTTCCATTCGCTCTCCAAGCTCACGGTCTTGGCCGCCGTATTTCATCTCCTCATTGAAACCATTTACAGCCAGAATATCTTTTTTCCACCCCGAGGCATTGTGACCATTCCAGGTAGGCCGAGTGGTCGTGATGAAATTCAGGAACGTCTGTTTCCAGCCCATTGCAGTAAGCTTCAGGGATTTAAAAGTAGCGGGTAATCCATTGACTCTAAGCCAGGGCAGGTCAAAAGCCCGACCAGACCGAATGTCTGATTCAGTAATTTTTGTACTGGTTTCCAAAGGTAACATGAAATAACCACCGGAAAGGAATCGGCCGCTTTCCGCAAAACGCATATGCGTTTCCACAAAATCTTTTCGCGGAATACAATCACCGTCCGTAAAAATCAGATAACCTGTTGTTGAAGCCGCAATGGCCTTATTCAAAATAGCCGACTTCTGAAATCCATTGTCCGCATGCCAGATATGGATGACGTTCATTCCGGTTCTTTTTCTAAACCCATCAACCACCTGACGGGTAGAATCACCGGATCCATCATCTGCAATGACCAATTCGAAGTCGCGGTAGGTCTGGTTCTCAAAACCCCACAAAACCTTTTGCAACCATTCCGGAGAATTATAGGTTGAAATAATAATGCTGCACTTCACGCGACAAAAGTACCGGAATTTATTTTTAATTTTCAGAAACTCCTTTACCTAGGCTAAAACAATCTCTCAGCATCCTAATTTTTACATAGGAATAATCGAACAAATGAATCTCTATAATCTTATATCAAGCACACTTCAAATTTTTATCATGATCAGAAATTCTAAATTTATTCTTATTGGCATTGTGATTTTTATCTGCTCTAAGCTCCTGGCTCAACCCCTCATCGCCGACCTCCACAATCCTATACAAGTCCCACCCAACCAACGCGTGGAAACACTTACCAATAAATCCATTCTGGTGTTTACCCCCCACCCCGATGATGAAACATTCTCGATGGGCGGAACGCTGGCCTTATTGGCTAAAAATAAAAACACCATTCGCATTGTCATTTACACCAACGATAACAAAGGTTCAAACGATCTCACCATGACCCGCGAGCGATTGGCCGTTATCCGTCGCGCTGAGGAAGAAGAATCCTGCGCGGCACTCGGTATCCCAAAAGAAAACATAACCTGGTTGGGATATGAAGACGGTGACCTCGAGTATGCCGATCCCAAAATCCTGCGCGGTGAGGCCGCTCGCCTGATCAAAAAATTCAGACCGGATGTGGTGTTTGCACCGGATCCCGGAACCACAACTGTTCAGTGGCATAAAACCGATCACCGGATGGCTGCACAGATTACCACCGATGCCTTCATCGCTGCCGAATGGCATTTATACTACCCCCAACATCTGCTGGATGAGAAGTTACAGCCCTTTTCGGTGAAAGACGTTTACTACTACTACTCCACCGCTCCAAACTATGAAGTGGACATCACCGCCGTCTTCGACCTGAAGATGAAAGCC
>JBMSPY010000205.1:0-4572 GCA_049423005.1 Cyclobacteriaceae bacterium | reverse complement strand
GCCAGGTCATGCACGAATTTGAAGAGCGGCAAAAAAAGTCTTTTTCGCTTGTCCTCTATGGTCCTCTTAATAAATGGTATGTTTTTCCGTCTGCCTCTGATCTTCTCCCGATGGCTTTCGATAAAGATAGCCTGGTAAGGTAACGCAACAGCGCGCTAAACTCCACACGCGAATTCCTATCTTTGAGTTGATTTTATGAGTGAAGAAATCCTCAAAGCCCTTACACAGCTATTTGCTATTGTTACCCGACAGGATGGAGGAGTAACCCGAAACGAGCGGGATTTTGTTCATAATTTCTTCCGCATGGAGCTCGATCAGAACTCCGTTAAGGAGTATATGAAGCTTTATGAGAGCTTTTCGGCTACCAACCAGGCTCAAAATCCCGCTTCGGCTAGTCTTGTTAAAGATTCTCTTCAAACCCTGGCTATATGTAAAAAGATAAACAAAACTCTTGCGCAAAAGCAAAAAGTTGTTGTCATGGCCAGATTATTGGAGTTGGTTTCTTCCGATAGAAACCTGACTCCACTTCGGATGGAAATTATACACACGGTTGCCAATGTCTTTAACATTCCGCCTGAGGAATACGAGTTAATCGAAAAGTTCATTACGTCGGAACAAGCCTCTGTATTGGACGATTCGAATTTTCTTGTAATAGCTCCATCCACCTATTTGCCACCGCCGCAACAAAAAGTAGTTATTTCTCAACTTTCGGGTTACCTCTCTTTCGTTCAAATTCCAAGTCAGGAAGTTTTCTTTGCCCGGTATGTCGGCTCAGAAGAACATGTCTTCAATGGACTGCCGATGCAACCCCGGAGGGTTTACATATTTAGTCCTGGGAGTACTGTAAAAACACAACTTGGCGAGGCTCACTATTATTCAGATTTGGTTGCTCATTTCAACGAAGAGTTAAAAACCGTAAAACTTTCTTTTCAGGCTGAAATAAAAGAGTTTGCCTTTCCAAATGGCATTGTTGGATTACGAGAAATTAACCTTTCCGAAGGTCCTGGAAAATTAATTGGAATCCTTGGTGCCAGTGGGGCGGGTAAGACAACCTTATTAAATGTACTGGCCGGTCTGGAACGCCCAACTTCTGGAAAAGTCCAGATTAATGGATACGACCTACATGCAAAACCACAGGAGCTTAAAGGCGTTGTAGGTTTTGTGTCACAGGACGATATGCTCATCGAAGAATTGACGGTCTACCAGAATCTTTACTACAACGCTAGACTCTGCTTTGATGGATTATCTGAGACGCGTATTCACCGAATGGTGATGCATGTATTGCAAAATCTCGGACTTGAGCCATGGCGTGATCTTCGCGTGGGAAGTGTTTTAGATAAAACAATCAGTGGTGGACAGCGAAAGCGACTAAACATAGCCCTTGAATTAATTCGTGAACCATCGGTCCTCTTCTTGGATGAGCCAACCTCTGGATTGTCCTCAAGGGATTCTGAAAATGTCATTGATTTACTCAAAGAGCTTTCCAATCGTGGTAAATTGGTCATTACGGTTATCCACCAGCCCTCATCGGATATCTACAAGATGTTCGATAAAATTGTCATCATGGATTCTGGTGGATTTATGGTCTACTATGGCCCTCCCGTGGAAGCCATCACTTGGTTTAAGCAGGCCTCCAGTCAAGCCGATTTTAATCGCGCACAATGTGAAGTGTGTGGAAATGTGAATCCGGAACAAATTTTTTCATTATTAGAAGCTCGGGTTTTGGATGAATACGGTCAGCCGACCAATCGAAGGAAGATTACTCCTGCACAATGGCAGGAACTCTATCGTGAAAATTTCAGTCCATCGCACCACGAAACAGTACAAACACCTCCTTCTACAACCCTTAACCTTCCGGGTAGATTTAAGCAGATGCTTATTTTTCTAACCCGTGATGTACGCGCCAGATTATCCAATATCCAGTACATTCTCATCAATTTACTGGAGGCGCCTGTGTTGGCTGCTGTCCTGGCTATTATTATAAAGTACAGCAACACCAATAACAATCAAGATTACCTCTTCCGGTATAATGATAATATACCTGCATTTTTTTTGATTGCTGTAATTGTGGCTTTGTTTATGGGACTCTCGGTGAGCGCGGAAGAGATCATTCGTGATCGTCGCATCCTAAAAAGAGAATCCTTCCTCGACTTGAGTCGAAATAGTTACTTGATTTCTAAACTTGGTTTACTTTTTAGTCTTTCGGCTATTCAAACCTTATTCTTTGTTCTGGTGGGTAATTCCATTTTGGAAATTCGCGATATGAATTTAGCGTTCTGGTTGATTCTATTCTCCTCTTCCTGTTTTGCCAATGTATTGGGTTTAAATATTTCCTCTGCATTCAATTCGGCAGTGACGGTTTATATCCTGATTCCATTACTCCTCATTCCGCAGATGGTATTGAGTGGATTGTTGTTTAGTTTTGATAAGATGCACGATATGGTTCGTGCCAAAGGAAAAGTACCAGTAATTGCTGATTTGATGGTATCGCGTTGGGCCTACGAAGCTATGGCTGTTCATCAATTCACCGAAAATCGGTATCAGTCTCCATATTATGTCTATGAGAAAGCCAAGGCGGATGCAGATTACCGGTCCTCGTGGTTGGTGGATGAACTTCGTGAGAAAAATCGCCTGGCATTTAAAGGACTAAATTCTACTGCCTGGTCGCAAGAAGGACAAGAAGCACTTCGCGTCCTAAAGAACTCACTTCGTTCAGAGGCTTTTTCTCCGGTTGCCTTTGGTATCGATCCTGAGCAAGATTTCATGCCATCAAACTTTTCAAGAGCAGTATACGACAAGGTCTCCAGTTACCTCGGTGCACTCGAAGCACATTATCTTGGTGTGTACAGAAAAAATGATCTCTTACTCGAAAAGAAAATGACTTTTCTTGATTCTGCCTATGGCGAAGATCCTGTGAAAATGAAAAACGTGTATTACAACGAAAGTCTGGCTGAATTGGTCAAAAATCTAAAGGCTAAAGATATTGTGCTGGAATCGGATGGGAAATTGTATAACCAATTGAATCCTATTTTTCAGGAGCCTGATCCATCCGGAAAGTTGGATTACCGCACTGCCTTTTTCGTGCCAAAAAAGACTTTTCTAGGATTCGAATTTTCAACTGTTTCCTTCAATATCCTGGTGATCTGGTTACTTACCGGTTTGCTATACCTGGCACTATATTTCTCCTGGCTCGAGCGATTGGTACAATTTTTGAGTCGTCGGAGTGCAGAAAGGCCGTGATTGGCCGATTGGTTTAAATCCATCCTTTCTGTAATTTTGATACACTTTTAGCAATCCATCATGAGATATTTTTTGATTTTGGTAGCGCTGGCCGTTATTTCCTGTGGACCTTCCCAGGAACAAAAAGATCAGGCCTTTGAACAGAGTTTATCCCAAGATTCACTGGGTAACCTGCCTCCGGGCGTAAACGATGAATTTGTTGAAAGAGTGCTTCAACAAATACCCAGTCCGCTTGAAGTTTCTGCACTTCTTATTAATTCCGGAATGGAGTATAATCCAGAGCTCCTGAATTCTACCGATAACTTGCCTAAATACACCACAACTTTTAAACGTGCCTTGGCCATTGGAGCATATGGTTCGGACCTGTATTACACCAGTCTTTATGGTATGAATAAAGACGAATTACGTCTCATCAATCCAATCAAAACATTGGCCAATGATCTCGGAATAGGACAGTTTTTTGATATGGCCACCATTGCTCGTCTGGCCGGTAATCGTGAAAACATGGATTCCTTGTTGATGATTACCATGCAGAACTTTAATGCGGTAAATCAATTCTTGCAGGAAAAGCAACGTTCTGAAGTAAGTGTTCTGATGATGACGGGAGGCTGGGTGGAGGCTATGTATGTTTTGTTGGAAGCCTACTCTTTGGACCCTTCGCATGACGAACTGAGGGAGCATATTGGAGAGCAGAAAATTATCCTGACACACCTCATGCTTCTCTATCCATATTTTGAACAAGACAAAAACATCGGGAATCTTCATAATCACTTAAAGAAACTAAAGTCAGCCTTTGATGATGTAGAGATCATCAGCAATTTTAAGGAGTCTACTGTTGAAATTATTAATGGAGTTGGGGTAATTAAAGATAACAGCACAACAACGGTTAAAATCACCCGCCAACAGGTTGAAGATATCAGAACCATCACAGGTGAACTGCGTAACTACATATTAAATTAAACCCGCAAGCAGCTCCTATGAATCGCCTCATTGTCATCCTATTTTTCTTCTTCGCCGCTACTGGTGTTTATGCCCAATGCAATCCAGATGCCTATACCTCGGCCTGCGTACCTAAGCTTGCTGATGGATTTAATTTTCTAAAAAGTTATAAGATCGATGGTCAAGGTGGGCAGAAGGAAAAAATTGAATACTCCTATCTGTTCACTAAAGGCACTCAGTATATGATTAATTTATGTGCTGAAGGTGCTGATACAGATGGAATTGTGGTAAGCCTTTTTGATGGCGCCCGGAACAAAATCGCCTCAAACCTGATCAATGGTAAATTTGTTAACCAACTGACCATGCAATGCAATGCCACTGGCATTTATTACA
>JBMSPY010000204.1:0-4586 GCA_049423005.1 Cyclobacteriaceae bacterium | reverse complement strand
AAAAATCTTATTGCCATTGGAAGTGCCTTATATTGGAATTCTTGGTCCAAAGAAGAAGCTGGATCGAATGATACTCGAACTCCGGCAAGAAGGAATATTTATTACGGAGGCCATGCTCAAAAAAGTTTTTGGTCCCGTAGGACTTGAAATCGGCGCAGAACATCCAGCGGAAATTGCGCTATCGATTTTAGCTGAAATTCAAGCCGTGATTACGGGCAAACCAGGAGGCTTTCTCCGTGATAAAACCACCGTCATCCATTCCTGAATTGGAAGTAAAATCAATTCTTAAACCAGTAACTACATATCATGGTCGATATCATTCAAAAATCACCAACGCACCGAACAGCTATAACGGAAGCCAGGGTACGTACCTCTTCTCCGGATACCATCAAGGCCGTTAAAGAGAATACCGTTCCAAAAGGAAATGTGTTTGAATTCAGTCGCGCCGCCGGACTACTGGCCATAAAAAATACCTATGCAGTAGTCCCGGATTGTCATCCACTACCCATAGAAGGGGCGCAATTCAACTATTCAATTGAAGGATTGGACATCATCATTCGCACAGAAGTCCAGACATTCTACAAAACCGGTGTTGAAGTAGAGGCCATGCATGGAGCTATGATCGCAGCTTTAACCATCTACGATATGCTAAAGCCCCTTGACAAAAATATCAGCATTGAAGAAGTCAAGCTCCTGGAAAAAAGAGGCGGTAAAAGCGATCAAATAAAGCACTAATGGCACCCGCTGATCTTCCCATATTCCTGGACTATAACGCCACTACCCCATGCGCGCCGGAGGTGTTGGAAAAAATGATTCCTTTTTTGACAACCCACTTCGGTAATCCGGCCAGTAAAAGCCATGCCTACGGCTGGCTCGCAGAGGAAGCAGTCGATGAAGCACGTGAAAAGGTTGCCAAACTGATCGGTGCATCGTCTCAACAAATTATTTTCACTTCAGGTGCAACCGAGGCCATAAACCTCGCCATTCGTGGAATGGCTGAACAACAGCCAAAAAAATCAGTTCACCTGATTTCGTTTCAATCAGAACATAAAGCTGTATTGGATTGCCTGGCCTTTCTGGAACAATCAGGCCACTCCGTAACGCTATTGCCTGTAGATTCCAATGGTCGTCCAAACTTATCCGATTTAAGAAATGCCATTCGACCGGAGACCAGGTTGGTCGCCATGATGCTGGCGAACAATGAAACCGGCACCATCATGCCTGTTGATGAAGTCGGACAAATTTGTAGAGAAGCCGGTCTTACATTCTTCTGTGACGCCACACAGGCCGCGGGTAAAATTCCAATTGATGTTAAAAAAAGTCAGATCAGTCTTTTGGCCTTAAGCGGACACAAATTTTATGGACCCAAAGGAGTAGGTGCGTTGTACCTAACCAACGGAGTTACACGTCCAACGCCACTTCAGTTTGGCGGCGGACATGAAAAAGGATTGAGAAGCGGAACATTGAATGTTCCCGGAATTGTTGGACTGGGTAAAGCCTCGGAACTGGCTTTGAACCAAATCCCTTCCAGCCAAAAAAAGTTTCAAACGCTTAAGGAATCATTCCTTGGTGGTCTAAATAAATTCACGAATACATCGATCAATGGCGGCTTGATTAACGTGTTACCCAATACCATCAATGTTTGTTTTGATTTCAACGGTGGCGAGCGTTTGATGGACCTGATTTCATCCAAAGTTGCCGTTTCTCGCGGATCAGCCTGCTCTTCTGCCATTTCCAAACCATCCCACGTTTTGAAATCTATAGGTCTCTCCGATGGGCAAGCCTACCGTTCAATCCGTTTCAGCTTTGGACGAACCACCACCGAAACAGAAATAGCCCATACCCTGGAAATCATTGAATCAGCTCTCAAAAGCCTGAAAATCTAATTTACGTTCGTTCGCCGATTGATTAAATTCGCCACACGGACCAAATCCTTATGGCCAATTCAACCAGTAACGACGAAAGCACACCAAAATCCGGACATTTCCCCATGCTGGCACCGTATCAACCTAAGCATAAAATCAGGGTTGTAACGGCGGCTAGTTTGTTTGATGGACACGACGCAGCCATCAACATCATGCGGCGCATTATTCAATCTACAGGGGCTGAAGTCATTCACCTGGGCCATGACCGGAGTGCACTAGAGGTAGTTAACACCGCTATCCAGGAAGATGCGCAAGCCATTGCCTTAACCAGCTACCAGGGAGGACATAACGAGTACTTCCGCTATATGGTCGACCTGCTGAAAGAACGTAAGGCTGAACATATCCGGATTTTTGGAGGTGGTGGTGGTGTCATCCTTCCCCAAGAAATTAAAGACCTGATGGATTACGGCGTGTGCCGGTTGTATGCACCCGATGACGGCCGGGCTTTAGGATTGCAGGGGATGATCAACGACCTACTGAAAAAATCTGATTATCCGACCGGACTGGAAATTTCAGAAGGTCCATTATCAACAGCTACACATCGAAAAATAGCTCAGTTGATTTCTGCGGCCGAAAATTACCCTGAAAAACACCGCAAAGAGCTAGACGAATTAAGGAAAGAAGCGAAAACAAAAAATATTCCGATACTCGGAATAACCGGAACGGGTGGAGCAGGCAAGTCCAGCATGATCGACGAATTGGTTCGTCGTTTTCTTTTTGACTTCCCTGAAAAAACAGTAGCCATCATTTCAGTAGATCCTTCCAAAAGAAAAAGTGGAGGTGCTCTATTAGGCGACCGAATTCGGATGAATTCGGTCAACAATCCAAGAGTTTTCATGCGCTCGCTGGCCACCCGCCAACGAAACCTGGCACTATCGGCGAGTGTAGCGGATGCCGTATCCGTTGTCCAATGCGCAGGCTTTGATTTAGTGATTTTGGAAACAAGCGGAATTGGTCAGAGTGACACAGAGATTCTCGACCACAGCGATGTCTCCTTATACATCATGACACCAGAATATGGTGCGGCCACGCAATTGGAAAAAATTGACATGCTCGATTTTGCGGATGTTATAGCACTCAACAAATTTGATAAGCGCGGCGGTAGCGATGCGCTCCGAGATGTAGCTAAACAATATCAGCGAAATCATCAGCTCTGGGATGAACCCCTGGAGCGCATGCCGGTATACGGCACAATCGCCTCACAATTCAACGATCCGGGAACCAATCGATTGTACCGTGCTCTGATTGAAAAAATTTCAGAAAAGGAAGATCTCAACTGGAAATCGAATCTTGAAGCCAATAAAGAAACTTCTGAAAAGATCATCATCATCCCTGGAGAGCGTAACCGCTATCTGAGCGAAATCGCTGAACAATGCAGACAGGAATCCGAAAAAATCATTCAACAAGGGGAGCTAGCCGGACAATTAGAATACGTTACGAAAAGCAGCACATTGATTGAAGGACCCGGGCACACAGCGCTTCAGGATAAGGCCGCAGAAATCCGGATGAAAATGGATCCCCAATGGTTGGCTACGTTGGAAAAATGGTCAGATACGTGTAGGAAATACCAAGAAGAGGTGTATGCCTTTCAGGTTCGGGATAAACAGCTAAATATTGATACAACCACAACATCCCTTTCTGGTTTAAAAATTCCTAAGGTGGCTGTTCCGGGTTATACCAGCTGGTCAGACAGGCTCAAGTGGCTGATGCGCGAAAATTTTCCTGGGCACTTCCCCTTTACAGCCGGTATCTACCCCTTTAAGCGGGAAGGCGAAGATCCTACCAGAATGTTCGCCGGCGAAGGTGGTCCGGAGCGGACCAATAAGCGATTTCATTATGTGAGCTTCAACATGCCTGCCCGACGTCTGTCAACAGCTTTTGACTCACCAACACTGTACGGAAGCGATCCCGATTACCGCCCTGATATCTATGGTAAAATTGGAAATGCAGGAGTTAGCATTTGTTGTCTGGATGACGCTAAAAAACTATACAGTGGATTTGATCTAGCCGATCCATCGACATCTGTCTCCATGACCATCAATGGACCAGCACCGGTAATTCTTGGATTTTTTCTAAATGCAGCCATCGACCAACAATGTGAAAAATACCTTTCAGAAAAAGGGTTAACGGAAGAAGCGGAAAAGAAAATTAGTGAAATTTATGAAGGCAAAGAGCATCTGCGCCCTCGTTACAATGGCGCGTTGCCGGATGGAAATAATGGCTTAGGCCTTCGGCTGCTTGGCGTAACCGGTGATCAAATTCTTCCGGAAGAAGTCTACAAGGAAATTGCTGAGAAAACCCTCAACAGAGTCAGGGGCACCGTTCAAGCAGATATTCTGAAAGAAGATCAGGCGCAAAATACGTGCATCTTCTCAACAGAGTTTGCCCTGCGGTTGATGGGTGATGTCCAGCAATATTTTATTGATCACCAGGTAAGAAATTTTTATTCCGTTTCCATTTCCGGTTATCACATGGCGGAAGCCGGTGCCAACCCGATTACACAGTTGGCCTTTACTTTAGCCAATGGCTTTACGTATGTAGAGTATTATCTGAGCAGAGGAATGGCTATTGATTCTTTCGCTCCAAATCTTTCCTTCTTCTTCAGTAATGGAATTGATCCGGAGTATGCTGTCATTGGAAGGGTTGCTAGAAGAATATGGG
>JBMSPY010000203.1:0-4602 GCA_049423005.1 Cyclobacteriaceae bacterium | reverse complement strand
ACCATAGTCATTATGACCGATGGATACTCCAGGAATAACCGGTGCGCCGCCGCCAACCACATTCCAACCGGGAGCATACAAATGAACCAAATAACGGAGGGATGGCGTTGCCAGAGATCGATGTGGGTCATTAGCCAATAAAGGGAAACCGGAAGAGGAACGAGTGCCGCTTACGATCCAGTTGTTACTTCCAATCGTTTTGTATTCGGTTTGTTGTTTAATATTCCAGTTCTCCAAATCTGAGGAGGCCCAGCGTAAGGATTCGTCAAGATTTTCGTGTTGAGAAACCTTGAGGTCAGTACTCTGAAAGGAAAGTGGTTTTCGAAAAGCCTCATAGGGTGCAATCAAGTCTTGCTGGAGCAGTTCAAGTGTTAGAAGAGGATCCAATTCAAGGTTAGGTGTTCCAGGTTCAAAGGTGACGAGCTCTTTCACCTTTTCGGCACCACCAGCTGCCACTGCGCGTCCGAAAGTCAGTTCCCGGGTGAGGTTGTTGAGTAAACCCTGATGACGGCTGACAACTACATCGGGCGTCCACCTTCCTGGCTGCAGGCCCAGGAGACGAAATTCAAGCGGAAGTTTTGCCTGATCTTTAAGAACCTCATCAATCCATGCATTCACACCATCTGTAAAAGCACGAATGATAGCCCCTCCACGCGGATGGTAGTGATTGAGCTCTGTCGTGAGGTCACCTCGAAATCGAAAGAGTCGGGCACCGATATCACGTTGTAGCTCCCGTTCGCCCAAAATTTCAGCAACTGTGCCTGTTGCTTGTCTACGCCAGATTTCAAATTGAAACAAACGGTCTTTGGCGGCGCAGTAACCTTGTGCAAAGAAAAGGTCATGTTCATTCTGCGCATAAATATGATTCACGCCATTGGCGTCGCGCAAAACTTCAACTGCTGCAATTAATCCTTTATTCTTTAGAGTAGAGGAATGCTGTGCAAAAGCTGCTGTGGAAAGAAGAAGGAGTAGGAAAACATTTTTCATGGAGCGGGGATTCTCCATTTAACTTCCGACAATTCCCTGAAATAATCAACGACCTTGATTACCGGGGGTCAATTCATCTTTCCAACGAAGTGAATTGATTAGATGCATAGCATCTTTTTTTACGTAATCGATAGCAGGTGCCAGGGAGTCGTTATGAACTTTTGTAAAAAAGTAAACGGCGCCTCGGAGGAAGTTTTTTGTTGAATCGGTAACAGTGAACTGGAATTGACTGGGCACCTCGCCGCTTACTTCGGCAATGACCACTTTTTTTCCTGATGGAGTGGTAACTACGACCTCGTCAATGGCATTGGCTTTAATTTGATGTTTTGCGGTAAGACTGAATGCATCGTCTACAAGCTCCCGAAGTTCCTTCCTGTCTTTAATCTTTTTATAGGTAATGTGAATGTTGGCTTTTAGTTCTGGATAATAAACTTCGATCCAATAGCGCTCACTGACCCATGACGTATCATCAAGTAAAATAGCATGACTAGATTAACTGAATTGATAGGGGAGAGAATCAGGGGAATTACGGTATGATGGTTCGGGTAGAATTAATCGGTTATAGCCAAGGGGCTTAGGTTGAAATTCCTTGGTACAGGAAACAAGTAATAAAATCTGAAGAAAAAGAGCAGACAGAAAACCTACTTTCATAAATGTGTTTTTCTATCTGCTCTTAGGTAAATGTTAACGTAACTTTTTTCGAATCCAAACAAGCTATTGGTTCGGGTTAAAATGGCAGATCGTCGGTAGCGGAATCCATGGCGGTCGAACGAGGTTCGGGCGCTGGGCGATCCTGATAGGACTGGCTTTCGTTTCCACCTGAGGCTCCTGAATCTCTACGTGATCCTAAAAGTGTGAGCGTTTCACCCACAATTTCAGTAGTGTAGCGAGTAACACCTTCCTTTACCCAGGAACGGGTGCGTAATTTTCCTTCGATGTAGCACTGATCTCCTTTTTTCAAATATTTAGCAGCGACTTCCGCAGCATTGCGCCATAAAACAATATTGTGCCATTCGGTGTTTTCCTTGCGCTCACCAGTGGTTTTATCACGATAGACTTCTGAGGTAGCCATTGTAAAATTTGCTACTACTGCGCCATTTTCGAGGGTTCGCACTTCCGGATCTTTTCCAAGACGACCAACCAGAATGACTTTGTTTACTCCAGACATAAAATTTTTAATTAAGACAGTTAAGATTAAACGATTGAAATCAAAAATACTAAAAACCCAGAGGCCTATAGTGAATTGAGGAAAAACACGGTTATACGTTATTTTTCTTCCAAATCGACAATACCCGTTCGATGATAATCGGTTTCGGTAATTGATTGGCCTGTCGTATGGTTACAAACGTTCCGTTGACTAAAAAATTTTGTGGCGGCCGACGCTTAAGCGAGCAATAATAAAATTGAGCATGTAAACGCTGATGGGATAACAAATGTTTAGTGGAGTAGAGGTGTCTGAAATCAGAAAAATCCCCAATCAATGAAGTGAACTTCTTTTTGAGTACTGCTGCATTTCCTAAAGTTGGGGTCTCTAAAAGAAAAAAATCAAATAATCCCTGCCATACATCTCCCGCTTCACGTTTTTTCATCCAGATTTTACCAGAATATTCGAGGATCAGATAGTTTAGATGACGATCCCTCTTTTTTATTAATTGAAGTTTGACCGGCAAGTCTCCTTGCAAACCCTGAGCCCTGGCCGTGCAAAATTTAGCCAAAGGACAAGAATCGCAGTCTGGCTGGCGGGGCACACATTGAAGAGCTCCAAACTCCATCAATGCCTGATTGTACTCCCCGGGAGAAATTTTTTCCCGCACTACTATTGACATCAGTGTTGCAGCTTTTTTTGAAAATAATTTTTTGCCAGCTGGTGTATTAATTGGTTGATCAATACCAAATATTCTGGCTAAGACTCTGAATACATTACCATCAATTACCGGCTGCGGCTCATCCGCAGCAATGGAACTCACAGCCGCTGCCGTGTAAGGACCCACTCCGGGAAGCTCAATCAGGTTTGAATAGGTTTTCGGAAAAATTCCCTCATACTGTACTAACACCTGTTTTGCGCAACGATGCATGTTTCTTGCTCTGGAATAGTATCCCAAACCCTGCCATAACCGCAGAACTTTTTCCTGGTTGGCCGCAGCAAGTTTTTTTACGTCCGGAAAGGATTTAATGAACCGATGGTAATAGGGCAAACCCTGATCTACCCTCGTTTGCTGAAGAATAACTTCAGAGACCCATATTTTAAACGGGTCTCTTGTTTCCCGCCACGGGAGCGATCTTTTATTTTCCCCATACCACTGCACTAGGGCAGAAATAATTTTTTTTTCAGGCGCAATCAATAGTTTAAGCGGGTTTTAAGGGTCAAAGAAACTAAAATGCAGTAAATCAGTCACTCACCTCTTGCGGATGTGGGTTACACCTTTAAATTTGCCGCTCCGTTGGAGAAACTAAAACCTAAACGTTGTGACGAAAGCAGATATCATCAACCAAATCACAGAAAAGACCGGAATCGACAAAAGCGATGTGACGGCAACCGTAGAAGCATTTTTTTCAGTGATCAAGTCCAGCATGAGCAACGGTCACAACATTTATGTGCGGGGTTTTGGAAGCTTCATCAATAAAAAGCGTAAAAAGAAAATTGCGCGCAACATCTCTAGAAATACGGCCATCGTAATTGATGAGCATTACATTCCTTCCTTCAAACCAGCTAAGATCTTTGTCAATAAGATCAAAAATTCTGATAAGGTTAAACAGCTTGCAGGCAAAGAGGCCTGATCGGTAAACCAACCTGATCTTTTGTGCTAAAAACCAGAATCCTCCTGATCGGTAGTGCCGCAGTTCTGGTCGGATTGCTGTTTCTGCTTCCAAAAGCTGTGGTCGAAAACCAAGCTGAAATTGCTCCAAACGAGCAGCAAAACAGCGTTCCAGAGTCCCACCAGGCCATTAGTACCTCAGATCAGAACCGAATCAAGAGATTACGCGCTGCAGTGGGTGAAAGCGCCTTAGTTGAAAATAACGCTATATTTGCCGATTCGTTGGCCAATCTTTATGTGTCTGCAGGCCGTTTTGACAGTGCAGCACTCTATAAAGAAAAGCTGGCATCGTTCTTTGGAACCCCGGATCGTCAGGTACAGGCAGGTGATGCCTGGTATCAGGCGTTCACCTTCAGTTTAGACCCTGAAAAGCGATCAGAATACGCGTTAAAAGCGCAGGATTTCTTTAAGGCGGCTTTAGAAAAAGAGCCTTCCAACGCTGATATCAAGGTAAAACTGGCTTTGACGTACATGGGCACCTCTACTCCTATGCAAGGAATCGGCTTGCTCAGAGAAGTACTGGCTACCCAGCCAAAACATGAAAAGGCCTTACAAAACATGGGAATGCTCTCGCTGCAATCCGGGCAATTTGCCAAAGCAGTGGAATGGCTAACCCGACTAACTGAGGCCTATCCGGAAAATATTGAGGGTCAATTACTGCTCGGAGCCGCATTTGCCGGCACCGGAGACAAGGAGAAGGCCCGAGCGCAATACGAGCGCACCAGAACAATGACCAATGACCCGGCTGTACAGCAGCAGCTGGATCAGTATATAAAGGATTTGAAATAATCCATTTTTT
>JBMSPY010000202.1:0-4623 GCA_049423005.1 Cyclobacteriaceae bacterium | reverse complement strand
TATAGCCAGGGCCCTGGAAATGGTTTTGGATTTCTACTATTACCAAAGTCAGCAATCTTGATTTTCGACTTAAGGCTGAGCAAGACTGTTTATTGGTTAACTTTGAAGGTTATTTAATAAATATTCCGGCTGATGCTTCTGTCAAAAAATCCTGTAGCAACCGTATTGTTTGTTGCTTTCCTCTCGGCTCATGGGCTTTTCGCACAAAGCCCAAAGGGTTTACACGATGGACCTGTAAAGTGGTTAACTTTTGAGGAAGCGGTGGAACGCAGTAAAAAAGAAAAGCGGTTGGTTTTTATTGATGTGTACACCGATTGGTGCGGCTGGTGCAAGGTTATGGATAAAAACACGTTTAGTGAACCAGAGGTGGCTCGGATTTTGAATGAGAAATTTTATGCTGTTAAGTTTAATGCCGAACAGAGAGAGGATGTGCAGTTTGACGGTAAGACTTTTAAATTTCAAGCCTATGGCAATGGCGGTACACATGAGTTGGCAGCCGCGCTCTTAAACAATCGATTGTCGTATCCTACAGTAGTTTTTCTCGATGAAAACTTCGCTATGATTCAACCTCTTCCAGGTTATCAAAAGGCTCCGGAATTCCATAAGGTTATTCAATATATTGGAGAAGGTCATTTCCGGAAAATGAAATGGCCTGAATGGCAGAAAATTTATAAATCTCCCTATACCGGAACAGTTGGCTCTCGTTAAAATGGGAATGAACCGTTTCTTTCGATTTTTACTAACCATTTTTTTTGGAGCCTTTGGCACTTCATTTCTGCAGATCCATGCGCAGACCCTTCAGGTTCCCCATAAAATGAATTTTGCTGGCATGTCGCTGACCATTCACGACGATGCAAGGGCTGAGATTCAAAAAGATGTTGATGCGCTTACGCGCTCACCCAAGTATTTTAACATTAAGGTTGAACGAGCACGATCCTACTTTCCAATTATCGAAGCGATCTTCAAAGAAGAAAAAGTCCCGGATGATCTCAAGTATCTGGTCTTACAGGAAAGTGCGCTTATTCCTGATGCGGTTTCAACCAGTAACGCAGTCGGATATTGGCAATTTAAGGAGGCAACAGCACGTGATTTTGGCTTATTGGTGAATTCAACTGTTGATGACCGTATGAATATTGCCAGTGCTACGCGTGGTGCAGCTCGCTACTTTAAAAAAAGTAACTCGTACTTTAATAACTGGTTATTGGTAATTCAATCTTACCAAATGGGTATTGGCGGAACGATGCGCTCTATAGGTGAAAAGTACAATGGTCTTCGCCATATGGATGTTACTTCTGAAACGTACTGGTACATAAAAAAATTCCTGGCTCACAAAATAGCTTTTGAAAATTCGTGGAGTGGTATTCCGCAGATTGCCCTCACTACAGTAGCTATTAACGCTGAAACTACGCTCGAAGACCTTGCCCGTAAACGCGGTGTTCCTCTTGAACGATTAATGGAATATAACAAATGGGCCAAAACGGGTATTATTCCAGGTGACCGGGAATATGTAGTAGTATTTCCTGCCGGTGAGCGTGCATTGGAAAGCACTCCAATTGTTAGTATTCAAAAACCTAAAGAACCAACCGTTGTAGTTCAAGAGGGCATACTTACTGTTAATGGTTTAAAAGCTTTGCGGGCTGGCCGAAACGAAAATTTGGTGTCACTTGCTGAACGAGGAAAAGTGTCCGTCAAACGCCTTATAAAATGGAATGAGATTGAGGCCAGTCATCGCCCATCAGAAGGGCAGGTCTATTATTTACAGGCGAAACAACGCTCGCCTATGTTGAGCGAGTTTACCACTGCCGGAGGTGAAACGTTATGGTCACTGAGTCAGCAACTTGGAATCAGAAAATCAACCATTCTAAAGTTTAATCCCGCCATTAATGAGGGTCAGTTGAAGGCCGGTTTAGTCTTGCGTTTTGTTGCTGTGCAGGCTACAAAGCCTGTTCGTTCGACAATTGGGGTGGATCCCCGCCGCCCATTTGATTGGAGTACGGGGCAGTAAACTGTTCTGTACTTTTGGTGGTTTTAGTCTTTCAGTCTATTTAAAAAAGCGGTATCTTTGCGACTAATCTTGTTCTAATTTTTACGCTGAATGTCTGGTGTTGCAACTCATGTAGTCGATCTGGTTCTGTTGGTAGACGACAACGACACGGATAACTTTATTAGTAAAAGAATTATTGAAATAACCGGATTCTCCAATCGTGTAGAAGTCCGGAATTCTGGTAAATCAGCCCTTGATTATTTGAGAGAAAATCAGGAGAACCTTGATAATATTCCCAATCTCATCTTCCTGGATATCAATATGCCCGTGGTAGATGGATTTGTTTTTCTTTACGAGTTCGATAAGTTCTCTGAGGCGGTCAAAAGTAAGGTAAGAATTGCTATTCTATCCAGCTCGGATAATAAACGCGATATTGATAAGATCGTGAATAACGATCACGTAATTAATTTTATCACCAAACCATTAATGGAGGACTCTTTGGAGGAAGTAAAGAAGTTATTGGATTAAGTGCTTCTTTTAAGTTCTTCTAAGTCTTTCTAATTTTAAATGGTTATTCGCTAACCTCAATCCATCTGTTATGTTAAAAATTTTACCTGCGCTTTTCTTTAGCCTCATTTGCTTTGTTGGTCAGACTCAGATTATCCGTATTGATTCTGCCTCACATTGGCGCAAAAGTCTGAAGGCTGCTTTAAATCTTAATCAAGCTTCCTTTTCGTCAAATTGGAAATCCGGTGGTGTTAATTCTCTCGGTTTTAATGGCCTATTTAATTACAAGGCCAATTATAAGGCTGATCGGTTGTCTTGGGATAATGAGATCGATATGCTTTATGGAATGGTGAATAATGCCGGTCAGGGATTTAGAAAGACTCTGGATCGACTTTACCTCGATACCAAGCTTGGAAAAGACTTAAATCCCAAATGGGGCATGTTTGCTGCCATGAACTTTTTGTCGCAATTCGGACCTGGCTATAAATACGAAACGGATGCCAATGGGGTAGAACGTGGGACATTAATCTCCTCCTTCCTGGCTCCAGGATTTTTGACGACTTCACTTGGTTTTGAATACCATCCGGCAAAGCATTTTAAACTTCGCTTATCTCCCTTTGCCCCACGACTCACTTTTGTTCGAAATGTCGAAGATTATACGGCTGTTGATCCGATTGCACCCTATGGTGTTAAACTTGGTGAATCGATCCGTTATGAATGGCTGGCATTTCAAATGCTGGCTGAATACAATAAGGATATTTCCTCAAACGTAAACTTAAAATTTCGATACCTGGTATTCTCAAATCTGGATAATCTGAGTCTCCAGACCATCGATCAACGTTTAGACCTTAACCTGACAGCTAAAGTCAACAAATTTCTAAACGTCAATGTGGGTACCATCTTGCTTTATGACTTCGATCAGGATTCCGGTCTTCAATTGAGTCAGGCTTTCTCTATAGGTATTTTGTACACATTCCAGAATTACACAAAGTGATCCAAATCAGGCAAGCAGAGAGACGGGATTTATCTCGCCTCGTTGTTGTTGCTCGGAATTTTTTTGACTCTGCCTTTTCAGCTAATAACGATCCGAAAGTAATGGCGGATTACATGGATCGTGCCTTTTCGGAGGAACAGTTTCTAAAGGAATTTGAAGAATCCCATTCACTTTTTTTGCTGGCTGAAACTGCTAATGAAATCTTGGCTTACGCAAGAATTAGGTCCAGTACCGAGGTTGACCAGCTACTTGACGGCTCTAGTTTAGAATTACAACGTTTTTATCTGAATCCTGAAACTCATGGCACAGGTTTGGCAAACCAACTAATGGAAGTGTGCCTTTCTCACTGTCAGCATGTTGATTGGTTATGGTTGGGTGTTTGGGAAAAAAATCCACGCGCGATACGGTTTTATGCACGACATGGATTTGAAAAATTTGGTTCGCATACCTTCCGCATGGGAGATGAAGATCAGGTCGACTGGCTGATGCGTAAGCGTATTTTACCAGCCTGCTAATCCGTAATTTTCTCTTTTCACTTTCAGTGTTTTCACATCAGTAGAGATTACGCTTCTGGAATGGGTGCTTTTACTTTTGTTAAGCCCTTTTAACAAGGGAAATGTTTAACTAAAATTAAAAACTAATGAAAAGTTTAAGAAACAGCATTCAGCTGATTGGTCACCTTGGAAAAGATCCGGAGGTGAAGATTTATGGTGAACGCAAGCGTGCATCGTTCACTATGGCTACTAATGATTCTTATAAGAATCAGAAAGGTGAAAAAGTTAAGGAAACTCAGTGGCACAATGTTGTGATCTGGGGAGCCCTAGCCGGTATTGCAGAAAAGTACCTGCGCAAGGGTCAGGAAGTTTGTGTTGAAGGTAAACTCATTCACCGATCCTATGAGAATAGTGGTGAGAAACGCAACATCACCGAGGTTGTTGTTAATGACCTTGTGCTGCTGGGAAGTAAACCCTGATCAAAGGACTAACAGTTGACGGACTGGCTCCGAAGTATTTGATTCTTTTAGCGGGTTTTAAACAAACCGAGGAATCGGTTCTGAAGACTGTTTAAGGGTGGAATAATCCACCCTTTTTTTATCACCAGCCTTTTGTTTTCGAAGCAAACCAGTCGTGCTTTTTAT
>JBMSPY010000201.1:0-4641 GCA_049423005.1 Cyclobacteriaceae bacterium | reverse complement strand
CAAATCCTGTACACCCATCGTCAGCACGAACACCTTAAGGGAACCATCGTCAACCTTAATTTGAATAACAAAACACTGGAAGCCGACCCTTTCAATGTACAGCTCGACATGAAATTAACCCACTTTACTACCGCTGGAGGTAATAGTGTGATCGGCGGACAAGTCGGCCTCCAGCCCATGATTGCACTCTTCGAACGACAAACCAAACGAACACGAATTATTCCCGGATTTTTTCTTTCAGAAAGCGAACTAATTGATGTTCGCGTGAATCAAAACGGCACGTTTAGTATTCTGCAGCTGCAAAAAAAGGGAAGAGAAAAAACTATGATCTATCGAGCCTTTGATCCACAGGGGAATCAATTGGTTGAAGATAGATTTCTGCTAGATCCTGAAGTCACAGTTCAGGCAGCTATGATCAGCACGTTTTACCACGAGGAAGTTCTGATTGCCGGTATCTACAGCTTCGGAAACTCCAGATTATCAACAGGAATTTTTACTGTTCTTCTCAATCCTTCCGGTGAAAAGAAGGTTACCTATACAGATTATCCCAAATTATCACACTTCCTGGATTACCTGCCTGAAAAAAAATCAGAGCGCGTGGCCAGGATGGCTGCTCAACGCCGTTCCTATGGTAGACCACCGGATTTTCGAATTGCAGCCTCGTTACATCGCCTCGATGAATACGACTTTGGTTTCCTTGTTTTTGGTGAATCGTTTCAGATACCGAATAATTCACAAAGCACGCTAATGTCCATGGGGCCTTATTTTTATAGACCTGGACTAAGTACCATTCCCTACCAGTATTCAAACATGCCGTGGCGCTATGGCTATGACCCATTTGCCACCAGTGCCCGGGTTATTGGTGAAGTACGTATGACGAATGCCTTTGCCGTTGCATTTGACGTAAAGGGAAACTACCTCTGGGATGAGTCGGTGGATCTTGACCAAACCAATATTCCACCTGATATCCAGTATGCCGATTACACCACCTCAGGAAAAAAAACAGAATTCTTTTTTCCAGCTGAGAAAGGTATTGGCCATTCCGAATCTGACCCTGATTTGAAAAAGAAGAAAACCATCATTCAACCCGTAACGCTGAGTGAAGGTCAGGACTTGATTTTTGAAACCGGCCTAGAGCACACCGTCCGAAAATGGTATAACCATCACCTCTTCATCTATGGATCCCAAACGATTCGGGATATCCGATTGCCGGCAGAGGACCAAAAGAGAAAAATTTTTTTCATCAATAAAATCAGTTTGAAAAGGTGATTGGAGGCCGGGTAGAACGATTCTCGATCCGGTTGACTATATTTGTCCCCTGCGATGAGAAAAAAGCTCATTTTTGACTCCCGGCAACTAGAAATCACCCTTGATCGGCTTTGTCAGCAACTCATCGAAAATCACGGAGCATTTGAGGATTCTGTAATCATTGGGCTGCAGCCCCGTGGAATCTACCTGGCAACTGCCATACATCAAAAACTAAAAAAGCTGGTAAAAAAGTCGATTCCACTCGGCTTTCTGGATGTCACCTTCCATCGCGATGATTTTCGTCGAAGGGAAATTCCGGTTAAGGCCAGCGAGACTAAAATTGATTTTGTAATTGAGAGCAAAAACGTCATCCTTATTGATGATGTTCTTTTTACCGGCCGTACCGTCCGGTCAGCCATGGACGCCATGATGAGTTTTGGAAGACCAGAGAAGGTTGAATTACTGGTGCTGATAGACCGGGTACGTACGCGGGATCTTCCCATCTCAGCCAATTATGTAGGCAAATCGGTAAATACACTTTCTACCCAAAAGGTTTTGGTGGAGCTCCAGGCACAAGGAGCTTCGCAAAACAGAATCTGGTTAACCACGCAAACAACCTGATCAAACTATGAGCAGACTAAGTCAACCCCATCTCCTCGGAATTAAAAACATCACATCCGATGATATGGAGTTGATTTTTGAAACTGCCGATAACTTTCTGGAAGTTATCAACCGACCAATCAAAAAAGTTCCCAGTCTTCGTGACATCACCATAGCCAATATCTTTTTCGAGAATTCCACCCGAACCAGACTATCATTTGAGCTCGCCGAGAAACGGCTTTCTGCAGATGTAGTCAACTTTGCGGCATCGAACAGTTCTGTAAAAAAAGGTGAGACCCTACTCGATACCGTCAACAATATCCTGGCCATGAAAGTTGAAATGGTGGTCATGCGTCATGCCAGCGCGGGCGCTCCCCACTTTCTGGCCAAACACATCAAGGCAAATATTGTTAATGCCGGTGACGGTACCCACGAACATCCGACACAGGCCCTTCTGGACTGCTTTACCATTCGACAAAAACTAGGTAAGATCAGCGGAAAAAAGGTGGCCTTAATCGGCGATATTCTTCACTCACGTGTCGCTCTGTCTAACATTTACGCACTCAAAAAATTAGGGGCTGAAGTAATGGTTTGCGGACCTCCAACGCTGTTGCCCAGACATATTCAAACCTTGGGTGTCCAGGTGGAAACAGACGTATCCAAAGCCTTAAAATGGTGCGATGTGGCCAACGTCCTTCGTATCCAACTGGAACGTCAGCAACTAAAATATTTTCCCTCCCTTCGAGAGTACACCCTGTATTATGGCATCAATAAGAACATGTTGGAGGATCTAAATAAATCCATATTACTGATGCACCCCGGCCCGATCAACAGAGGCGTCGAACTCAGTAGCGATGCAGCGGATTCAGGTCAATCGGTGATATTGGATCAGGTAGAAAATGGGGTAGCCGTACGAATGGCGGTTCTTTACCTTCTGGCCGGACAAACAGCCTGATCTATTCCTTGTGCAGGTTATTGTAATGCTCAAATAACCGTTTGAGATCTGTTTCCTCCTTTAGACTTAAGTAATTATCCTTAAGAAAACTGATGATAGTTTCTGGCTGCTGAGGAAAGGCTATACCAATATTTTTAGCGGATGGAATTTTTTGAACCACATTATCGATGCAATAATGATAAGAAACACTCTTGATGACACGATGATCCTTACTACCGACATTAAGAGCAGGATGAAAATCTGCCTCTTTTACTACAGTATTAGTTTTTTTCAACAGCGCTGACGGTCCATCTACTATAACTTCATAAAAGCCCGAAAGCTCTGTACCCTTTGCATCCTTCAAAAGTTTTCCACTGATATAGAACCTGCGCTGGCCTGTCAGGGAATCGGTCATAGAAAAATTCCGAACTGCGGCACCAGATAAAACCCGAATGGAATTCCGGTGCATCAGGTAAAAGTCATCTTTTAAAATATCGTATTTGGCCTCGTATCCCGGTAAAATTCGCTCGCCGTCAAAAAGAAGAAGGGTTGATTCGGAGAAAGACGGATTCAAAAATGCATCACCGACAACGCCAGGAGCTGCAGGGGCAAGTGTATTGATAATGCCACTGTTACCGGTTAGCATATCCCTGTTATTCTGAATTCGCTCCATGAGGTAACGATTGTTCAGATACGTCTTCTGAGAAACCCCAACGAGTGGTACAATAAACAACCATGCAAAAAAGAAATGTTTCATAATCAAAAGCGTTTTCCTCTTTACAAAGGTAGGATTTAAACCCGATCAGCCACCTGATTCATAATCCTGGTTTGAATTTGAATGGATTCATGATGAACCAACCGAAGCAAATCACGCATGAATCCTTCATCGAGCCCCATGGCCTTGGCCATATCTACCCGAGTTTTTACAATTTCTTCCCAACGATTTACCTGCAGAATAGTGACGTTATTCTCCTGTTTATACTGACCAATTTTTTCACTAATCTTCATTCGAGTCGCCATTCTGGTCATAATTTCATCATCAATCTGATCAATTTGTTCTCGCAGAAGACTTAGCGTATCCTTAAAGGTCTTATTTTCTGAAGAGACGGAACGAACCACTAACCCGTCAATGATCTTAGCCAAATTAGCAGGAGTCACCTGTTGCTTAGCGTCGGACCAGGCCGCATCCGGATTAAGATGACTTTCAATCATCAATCCTGACATATCCAGATCTAATGCTTTCTGGGAAATCAAAGCGATCAGTTCCCGATTCCCTGAAATGTGACTTGGGTCGCAAATGATATCAAGGTCAGGAACACGCGTTTTCAATTCAATGGCCATATCCCACATGGGCGCATTACGGAACGGACCCTTTTCGAAAGATGAAAATCCTCGGTGAATAGCTGCCAACTTGGTAATGCCAGCGCGATTCAAACGCTCCAAGGCACCAATCCATAATTCGAGGTCCGGGTTAACCGGATTTTTTACCAAAACAGGTATATCCACACCCTTCAAAGCATCTGCAACTTCCTGAACAGAGAATGGATTTACAGTTGTCCGTGCACCCACCCATAAAAAGTCAACACCAGCTTTAAGGCAGGCTTCTACATGCGCCGCATTGGCCACCTCGGTGGTAACCGGAAGCCCTGTTTCCTGTTTAGCGCGAATGAGCCAATTCAGACCCACATCACCAGCACCTTCATATTGTCCTGGTCTGGTGCGCGGTTTCCAAATACCGGCACGAAGAGCATGAGCCTTTCCAGTAGCAGCAATCTGTTTGGCGGTAGTCACCATTTGCTCTTCTGTTTCTGCACTACAAGGTCCACTGATGATAAATGGGCGCTGAACTTTTGTCCAGC
>JBMSPY010000200.1:0-4645 GCA_049423005.1 Cyclobacteriaceae bacterium | reverse complement strand
AATGCGCCACGAAGGTGATCGCCGTATTCATACGGAGCAATTTGTACATAGAGAAAAGGAAACTCTTTCTTCCATTCTTTTCTCCAGGAGGAAATGAGGTTTTCCATCAATACAGTATAGGTTGAGTAGGTCTCTACGTTTGATTCACCCTGATACCAGATTGTTCCGGCAATAGCATGTCCAGTTATAGGAGCAATCATGCCATTAAAGGCTTTGCCGGGAGCACTGGGCCACCAATCGAATGTCTTCAATTTAGCTGCGGCATCAGCCAATTGTGGATTAGAAGAGATCAGTGATTCAGGAACCCAGGTTTCAGCGGGTGTTCCACCCCAGCTCGCGTTTATTAGTCCAATAGGCACCATCAAAGTCTGACGCAATCGCTTACCAAAAAAATAACCAACCGCACTAAAGTCCTTAAGTGAAACAGAGTCACATACCTTCCACTGAGCCTTCACATCATTTTGAGGAAGATCAGATCCTGTTTTTGGAATGTGGAAAAATCTGAGTTGTGCATCATATGCTTTCGGCAATTCCTCACGAATATCCTTTAATCCCTGCCAATAACTCCACTCCATATTAGACTGACCTGAGCACAGCCACACTTCACCAACATATACGTCATCGAGTTTTATTTTTTCGCTGAGGTTTTTGATCACAATGGAGTAGGGTCCACCAGCTGCTGGAGCTGTAACTGGTAGCCTCCAGGTAGCGGTATTGGTCACTTTTGTTGAGTCCCTCTTGTTGTTCCAACCTGTTTCTACATAAACCCATGAACCAGGAGCTCCCCAACCGTGAAATACAGTAGTTTCTTGCTGCTGAAGAACCATACCGGAAGAAACGAGTGCGGGCAGGCGCAACTGGGCTTGCGAATGTAGACCCAAAAACACAAGGAGTACTGAAAGCGTTTTTTTCATAAGTGACTAAAAGGTAAGAACTAGGAATTATTATCGATAAGTTTTGAGAGAATTATTCTGGCTGCTTCAAATACCTGAGTACCCGGGCCAAAGACAAATGAAACACCTTGATGGTGCAGGAAGTCATGATCTTGTGCCGGAATTACGCCGCCCGCCACAACGAGCATATGGTCGGACGTATTTTTTTTCAATTCCCCAATTAATTCTGGGATAAGGGTTTTATGACCTCCTGCCAGAGTGGAAATTCCAACTACATGTACATCATTTTCTATAGCCTGTCGAGCTACCTCCTGCGGAGTAGTGAACAAGGGACCAACATCAACATCAAAACCCAGGTCAGCAAAACCACTGGCGATGATCCGGGCTCCACGATCATGACCATCCTGGCCAATTTTTGCCACTAGAATTCTGGGTCTGCGTCCCTCCTTCTGAGCAAACTGGTCGCTTAGTTTGCGAACCTGATCAACCTTTTCGCGGTCTGTCATGCGGGATGAATATACACCTGAAACCATCAGGTTGGTCGCCTGGTGTCGACCAAAAACTTTCTCCATAGCTAAACTGATCTCCCCCAGTGTACACCGACAGCGTGCAGCGGTAATGGCTAACTCCAACAAATTATCGTTTCCACTACAACCTTCCTCAATCGCACGAAGCGCATGTTCCACTTTTACAGGATCGCGATCCTTTCGAATTTTTTCTAGTCGATTGATCTGGTCGGTACGAACCGCTTCGTTATTTATCTCTAAAATTCCAAAGTCAGGAGTCAGACCGGAGACATATTGATTGACACCAACAATAATTTCTTTTCCTGAATCAATGCTAGCCTGACGTGCAGCAGCAGCTTCCTCAATTTTCATTTTAGGAATTCCCTTACGGATCGCTTCTGTCATTCCTCCTTCCTTCTCAATTTCTTCGATCATGTAACGTGCTTTACTGAGGAGCTGATCGGTCAGGTATTCCAGATAGCCGGAGCCACCAAGTGGATCAACCACTCTGGTGATCCCGGAGCTTCGCTGAAGGTAGAGTTGCGTATTTCGGGCAATACGCGCACTGAAGTCAGAGGGTAAGGCGATAGCTTCATCGAGGGCATTGGTGTGCAGCGATTGGGTACCTCCGAGCACAGCGGCAAGTGCCTCAATGGCTGTGCGCGCAACATTGTTATAAGGATCTTGCTCGGTCAAGCTCCAGCCTGAAGTCTGACAATGGGTTCGCAGTGCTTTTGACTTTGGATTTTTGGGTTTAAATCTTTCAACCAATTCGGACCACAAAACTCTAGCTGCCCGCATCTTCGCGATTTCAGTAAAAAGATTCATGCCGATGCCCCAAAAAAATGAGATTCGAGGAGCAATATCGTCAACGGCAATTCCAGCGTTAACTGCAGAACGGAGATACTCTACTCCATCGGCAAGGGTGTAGGCCAGCTCCAAATCAGCCGGAGCGCCGGCTTCATGCATGTGGTAGCCGCTTACGCTAATAGCGTTGAACTTTGGCATTTGCTTAGAGCAATACCTGAAAATATCCGATACAATCCGCATGGAAGCGGTTGGCGGATAGATGTAGGTATTCCGCACCATGAACTCTTTTAGAATATCGTTTTGGATGGTTCCGGATAATTGCCGGGGAGTTACACCTTGTTCTTCTGCAGCAACAATGTAAAATGCCATGATTGGAATCACCGCACCATTCATGGTCATCGAAACCGACATCTCATGCAAAGGAATACCATCGAATAAGAGCTTCATATCCTCGACGGAATCGACTGCAACACCTGCTTTTCCTACATCACCGGCTACGCGTGGGTGATCAGAATCATAACCCCGATGTGTGGGTAAATCAAAGGCGACAGAAAGCCCTTTTTGTCCCGCTGCGAGATTGCGTCTATAAAAATCGTTCGACTCACGGGCCGTTGAAAATCCAGCATACTGTCGAATGGTCCATGGCCGAACCGTATACATCGTAGCGTAAGGCCCGCGGCGGAAATCAGGAATTCCGGCCTCCTGTCCCTGAAGTAGGTTTCGATCGTAGTCAGCGTAGGAGGATTTAATTTCAATTCCCTCCATCGAGATTAACGAGTCGGAATGTGGTGTATGGCGCTCTGTGGTAACAGCCGGTTTGGTGAATAATCCTGGAATAGACCTAATGTACTCCTGCACAACCTGGTCGATAAACCAGGAACCTGCAACTGGGTCTTCAACCCAATCCAGATGTGATTCTTCTTTTAATAAAAAACTGATGGCCCGAGCCGTTTGTTTGTGCAAGGTATTATTAGGATCCTCAGGCAACAGGGTAATTCCATCAGCAGTTCCTAAAATACCCGCTACAGCCTGGAAAGGTGCAGCAATCATGGTACCGTGCGGTTGATAGGATGGATCCATAAAAGAAGCGCATCGGGCATGCAGAAAAAGTCTGCGATGTGGTAAATTATGTATGGTACACAGCTGCTCCATTAGCCAGCGGCAAGCGCGTAGGCGTGTTATATTGTGAAAGAAATCAGACGAAAGATCAAGAGAAAGCGCAAAATCAGTACACCAGGATAAGTCGTTCGACTCCGACCATTTTTTCCAAGGCAAAGTCTGTGGATCGTCTGAACCCAAACGAATTCCACAAGAATAAAATTTTTCAAAATCTCTGAAGTATTGTTTGCGTTCCGCCATGAGTATTTCGCAACCCGAAAAAAGAACTCCAGTTACTTCATTAGGATTTTTCTCTTTGGAAATACGCTCAGCTAGCGTCTGAATAAGCGGAAGGGTAACCTGATCACAGTAGAAAACTGTGCAACAATACTCCATTGAAATTCCATCGAGCAGACGATTGACATCCACGGTTGATTTCAGGTTGAACAGAACACCGTTTGAACCTAATTTCAATTCTTCCAATGCACGTAAATTGGCAGATACCTCATCATCCACGAAAATCTCAGGAAGCTGATACCACCCTCCAGGACCCTGAAATGGTTTAGTAAGTTTAGATAAAGAGGAAATTTTTAGTGAAGATTCTGAAGCTGAATAATATGGAGCACTGGTGCCGGATCCTAAAGAAAAAAATAATGACTCCGGTTCTCCATTCGAGCCCATTTCTGCAGCGGCGGCTTTACGCCAGGTGGCACTGAATTGCATCTTTTCAAAATCCGCTTAAAATTGAAATTTAATTCAATTTTTTTTACCCCGAGACAAGCAAATCCCTTCTATCTGAGGCAATTTTTGTTTTTTGTTCATAGTTTTTTTTACACCTTTGTCACCCTTTTCTGAACTGTGTCGAATGAAACACGGTTGGCATGGGAATCAGGTTTTAAACACCCGCATTTTTAAGATTAATGGAAGCCGACAGCACAACGGTCTGGAACGATTGTCTCGAGATTTTAAAGCACGAGGTTGACGAGCAAAATTTCAATACCTGGTTCAAGCCTATTGTCCCACTTCGAAATGATGGTGATGTTCTTACCATTCAGGTTCCATCACAATTTTTCTATGAGTGGCTCGAGGAACATTATGTGCCTGTTCTGAAGAAAGCCGTCAACACAGTTTTAGGTCCAACCGGAAAATTGGAATATTCTGTTGTAGTGGATAGCGGCAATAAACAAAATCCGCCGCTAACGGTTAATTACCCTAATGGACTGAAAAGCAGCCGGAGTAGTTCCGGAAACGGCGAACCCTATTCACCATTTTCAAATAAGGCATTAAATCCGCAGACTATTAACAGCCGTTTAAATGCGGCATATACGTTTGAAAACT
>JBMSPY010000199.1:0-4647 GCA_049423005.1 Cyclobacteriaceae bacterium | reverse complement strand
CTTTGCCGAACCTCGGTGGAGGTGGCCTTGAATAGTATCTCCGTTTTGGTGCACAGGATGCGTGCCGAATCCAGGTGGTATCTGGGGTTTGCGGTATTGAAAAACCAGCTGGCGAGCACGTACCAGCCTTCCACGGAAGCACTGTCTCGTTGCAGGGCCTGATCGAGCATGTTGCGTGCTTTTCGCCATTGTCCTTCCTCCATCATTTTGAAAGCCTGGCGTTCCCGGTTGAACGGCAGGGTGATCTGTGCTTTCGACCCGATTGGAAAACAAGTGGCGAAAATCAGTGCCTGAATAGCAAAAATGAGGTTCTTATGGACGTTCACGGTACTTTTCGCGGGCGACATAGATAAAAAGAAATTAGTATAATTGCACCCTCGTTAGAAAGCATGTTTTGCATTAAAAAATGCTTTTTCAGCGTTGGGTTTCGGGGTGTAGCGCAGCCCGGTTAGCGCATCACGTTAGGGACGTGGAGGTCGGATGTTCGAATCATCTCACCCCGACCAAATAATTAAACCCGCCACTTCAAGTAGTGACGGGTTTTTTATTTACCAGATAATCTGACAGATATTTAAAATCTAAAGAAAAATTTAAAAGCAGAATCTATAGCACTTGAAAATGAGTTTACAATCACCAAACAGCAGCTAACCCTACCTCACCCGAACCGTCCGTGCCAGCAATTATCTTTTTTAAACCGGTACCATCAGCATTGACCGCGTAAACAGAAGTATTTTCAGTATTTGAATTAATGACCTCATTCAACGTCATAAAAATGGTTTTGCCATCCGGAGCAACTGAGACCGTCTCAGAAATAAAATTTAAATTTTCAGGTAGTACCAGAAATGCGCGCTGATTAGAGCCATCATAATTGGCTACCCACAATTGCTCTGCACCATTACTACCTACTTTAAAATAAAAGATCTGGTTCAATGGCTTTACAGCCTCATCAACAGAAAGTGCAGGCTCGGCATCGGCAACACTTTGGCAGGAAAACTGAAAAAGAAGTAAGGAGAAAGAAAAGAAAATCAAAATAAAAGAAGCTTTAAGTATTTTATTCATGTTTGTTTTTTTATTACAATAACCCACGTATAGTTTAATTTTTCAATTGCATTCCGATCAATTGTCTGATTCATCTACTCAATGGTAAGTTTTAATTAATAAATCGAGGATAAACTATATTTCAGCTCAGGATCCCTTATTACCTGAAGCCAAGGAGACCGAAAAGAACTGTATTCGTTTGTTTAATTTCGGGGTAGGATTCCTGCACTAAACACTTAAATCGCCAACCAGGGCATTGATCGGGCAATAAATAGAAGTTAAATGACCATCTACAATCCAGCTGTCCAGAAAACTTGTTTTGGTCTTTTTCCACTTAAAGGCAGCCTGGTATGGTTAGTGCTTGCATTTCTCTCAAGTCAGGAAGGCCTCTGCCAAATCCCACTCCTCACCAGCAGAGAAAAATCAGCCATGGTGAAAATGCAGGAAAAGAAATGGTCCGATGCGAGAGAACTCTTGGAAACGGCTCTGGAAAAAAATCCGTCATCCATCGAAGGTCTCTATGCCTTAACTTTTTATTTCTCCAGTCCGGCGAATCCAAAATTTAATCCAGATACAGCCAAGGCCTTACTGAGTACAACAGGTAATCTCTTCAAAAAAACAGATGCCAAATCACAAGAAAGGTTAAGCAAGTTTCCCTTAACCCAACAAATACTTAACGAACAGAAAATTCGAATCGATCAGTTGGCTTTCGATAAGGCCTATGGTAAGAGTTCTGTTGAAGCACTGACCCATTTTATAAAAAACTATGCCGATGCACCGCAGCGAGCCCAAGCCATCCTGAAACGTGATTCCCTGAGCTTCGAAACAGCTTTAAGAAGAAATACGGCACAAGCTTATAAAACCTACATCAACCAATGGCCAGAGTCCCATTTAAAAAATCTTGCTGCGCAAAAGTTTGATGAATTAAACTTCAAGGAAAAAACGCGCAATGGAACCGCTACCGAATTTGAATCATTCTATTTCTCCTTTCCGGAAAGTAGGTGGAGAGATCAAGCACTCGAAAATATTTTTGAATTGACAACCTTAGATGGACAAAAAAAATCTTTTGAAAACTTTGCAGCCAAATTCCCTGGAACAACATTAGCCCAACGGTCACTTGATATCATCGCACACCTGAACCCAGATTATGGCTCAGAGGTCTGGATACCAATAGCAGAAAAGAACAAACTAGGATTTATGGGTTTTGAAGGCCAAATACTGGTGAAGCCAAAATACGACTCTCTTCCGTATTCGGTAACCTGTAGTAACGAACATGCCGGATTAGTTCTTCTTCCCGATGGAATCTACTCACGTAAAGGCCGAAGGCTTCTGAACGGATCATTCACTCAGGTACGCAACGTAGGAGCTGGATTCCTGATCACCGCAAAAACCAAAAATGAGTACGAACTAATTCATGAAACAGGTTGGAAACCACTTAATGAACCTATAAAAAATGCGGGTTTAATTGCCAATCATTTTCTAGCCATTCAAGTCAAGGATAAATGGCAGCTTTCCGGCTTGGCCGGACAACTTATTCTTTCTCCTGTGTACGACAGTATCTTTCAAATCGGATCTGTAGCTGTTTTCAAAAAATCAGGTAAATACCAGTTCGTCAAGCAACAGGACATCCTCGCCTATAAAGAGGGTAAAGTGCCTGGACGCGTTGTTGACGACATCTCTGTGCTTGGAGCAAACTTTATTAAAATTAAAGTAGGCAGCATGGAAGAGGTGCTCAATGAAAATCTAGTGACCATTATTCCAATGGATCGACATGTGATCAGATTTTCCCCAGCAGGATTTATCATTGAAAAAAACAACAGCCTCACCCTCTATGATTGGCCACTGCTTAAAAATAAACTATTTAAAAAAATTGAATTCCCTGAACCATGGATGAAAACACAATCCGCAACTGGACTAAATCTTTATTTTTTAAAAGATCAGACCCTAGCAGCATCCTCAGTAGATAGCATCTGGTTTAATGGAAAATTTGCATTTGCTAAAAAAAGAGATTCTATAACTCTGTTTACACCATTGAAACAAAAGGTTGGATTTCTTGCAGAAGATGAAGTTCGCTTCCTTTCTTCAACTGATTCTGGCTTATTCTTCTTGGTGAAGAAAAAAACGCAGCTTCAGCTTTTTGATGCCCAATCAGGAAAAAAAGTTGTCTCTGGGGCTTACTCGGAAATTACTCCCGTAACTAAAAATTTATTCACCGTAAAACTGAAAAGTAAGATAGGACTGGTAAAATCCGGAGGAAGGGAAGTGCTAGCAGCCGATTACGATGCTATACTGTATCAAAACGGTTGGTTCAGTCTTCTCAGAGAAAAAAAATTTGGTGGATATAATCCAGCATCAGGCAAACTATTAAAACCAATTTACGATGCCAACCTTGTTCCCTACTCTGAAGATTTGATGATGGCCCGTAAAAACAAAAAATGGGGAATCATCAACCTTACTCAAAAGCCAGAAAAAGCAATCTTCATTTTTGATGAAGTGAAATATATAAACGATAGTCTGGCACTCGTAAAAAAACAAGAAAATTGGTCCATGATGCGCGTACACACCACCAAGACCATCGCAGACCAAATTACGGACTGGCAATCTGTTGAGAATAACGAAAGAATTATATTCAAATCAAAAGGGCTGTACGGACTGATCAGCTCCACAACGGGTATTCTAGTGCCCGCCACATACAGTGAGATCTTATGGCTCTCCGATGATCAAAAAACCCTTTTCATTGGAATAACCCCTAAAACCGAAAAGGAAATTCAGTTAGACTATTTTGATCGCTACGGACGAACACTTCAAAAATTTTCAACCAGTACTGATTTATTGGATCAAGTCTTGTGCGACAATTGAAGATTTGGCACAAAAGTTAGTAATTGCATCTTCAATCCTTTACTATGAAAAAGTGGATAATTCTTTTCCAGTTGATTCCATTGTTGACTCAAGCACAGTCAAACCGCCCAAAAGCCGTCATCGGTATTGTGGTCGATCAGATGAGACAGGAATACCTCTATCGATTTGCTCCTAAATTCAGTGAGGGTGGATTCAAGCGACTGATGAATCAGGGCTTCATGATGAAAAATGCCCATTACAATTATATACCTACACTAACAGGCCCCGGCCACGCGGCAGTGTACACCGGAACAACTCCATCTGTAAATGGTATTATCGGCAATGAATGGTACGAACGGTCTGAATCCAAAACGGTAAACTGTGTGGAGGACAAGCGCTTCAGCCCAGTTGGAACCACCACCGCAGGGCAAGGTGCCGTTTCACCCTTCCGGATGATCAGTACTACCATTACCGACGAGTTGGAATTATCAACCCAGCGTCAGGCAAAAGTAATTGGCATGTCCATTAAAGACCGGGGCGCTGTACTTCCTGCAGGTCACATACCCGATGGTGCATATTGGTATGATGGGAGCACCGGGAATTTTATCTCCAGCACCTATTACAAACCAGGTCTCCCTCTGTGGGTCGAACAATTCAACAGCCAAAAGCTCGCGGATAAATACCTGACAAAGGAATGGAATACCCTCCTACCTATTGAAACCTACATAGAATGCGGGCCTGATGATTCTAAGTCTGAAACAATTTTTCGAG
>JBMSPY010000198.1:0-4658 GCA_049423005.1 Cyclobacteriaceae bacterium | reverse complement strand
CACGGCAACCTTGCATTTTGATGATGGGCAAACGTTGGATCTGGTTACTTCGGTTTCCTATGAAATGGTGAAGCGTGAGGCGGAGGGGTATGCGGAGTTTTTGGGGACAATTGTAACCAAGGGGGTAAATAGATCTCTTTTAGGTCAAGAACGCGAGAGTGGTTCATAGCGTTTTCGGTTTTCAATTTTCGTGATGTGCATGCCTGAATAGCGTTGACCGTTTTTTTCACTTGTTTATCATTATAATAATAAAATGAAATGCGGGCTGAAGCCCGCGGATTTGGGATCTGGCCTTAAGTCCGGATCAGCGGCGGACACAACTCCGGATTAGCGACGAACTTAAATCCGGATCAACTACTTCGATTTCTATTTTACTGAAAGCTGTTCGATGCTCTTCCAGACTTGAGTCTGGAAGCAGAATGGTCGGATATTTATCCGGCATGTATTATCATAAGATTCAGTCATGCGGGCTGAAGCCCGCGGATTTGAGATCCGGACTTAAGTCCGGATCAGCGACGGACTTAACTCCGGATTAGCGGATCAGCCAATTCGGAACGTTTTAGTATTTACAGGCAGCGGGATCATTCTTCACAAAATACTTCTTATAATTTACCGCTTTCGGATCCATACAGCCCTTCAGGTTCAGCAGTTCAACTTTTCGAAATTGAATGGGATGACTTTCGCTTTGGAGTGAGATGGTTCCTTCGGTGAGCGCCATTCCATCAGGTTTGGCAGCTGGATCAAAACCGTTTACTACGCCGCCACCGATAACAGGTTTGGTGTATTCCATTACCGTCTCGCCTTCGATGATATGACGGATGAGCGAATCTCCAAGTACGAGCAGATCGACCTGAACCCACTGATCGCCGTCGTAGGTTTTGGATTTGGAGTTGATGCAGTGGTCCGTGACCAGTGTATCAGCAATATTTATGTGTGTTCCGGGTGTGCACAGATTTGCGGTTGAGCGCGGACCGGTTCCGAGTCCGCCGAGAAACTGTGCTTCAAGGCTGATTGGAAAGTCCTGGTCTTTGAGCATGGTGGCAGCATCCTGGCCGTGCAGCATCGCGCCGCTGTTGCGGGTTGCCCATCCTTCGCCGCCTGTGGCCTGATCGCCTGTGAAACGGTACTCAACGCGGAGCAAGTAGTGAGAGAATTTGTCTTTATAAAACAGGTGACCGAACCGTTGCCGGAATGAATCATAGGCGTGGTAGCTCACGCGGATCCGGCCGCTGTCAACGGCAAAAGTTTCCCCAAAGTTTTCACCGGTTTCATATCCACGGATTTTCGGAATCCATCCGTCAAGATTTTTTCCATTAAAAAGCTGCTGCCATTCTTCCTGGTTGGGGTCATTGGAAGGAGTGCAGGCAATCATGGTGAAACAGAAAACAGTCAGGAGGGCGTAGCAGTGTTTCATGGTATGAATTTGATATAAAGTTAATCTTTTGATTCAGGAGAAAAATACTCCAGGGACAGAAGAAAAACACTTTTGAATCTGAATGACAGGTTGTGGTGGTTTGTGCGGCATGGCAAAGTCAGTCATGCATTAATAAAACTTACATTTAATGTTAGTTAAAATATTAACTTTGTCATGACAATTACATTTGCGGATAAAAAGCTTGGAAAAATGGTATCGGATTACGCATTGTGCTGTAAAAAAATGGGTCAGATCAGAGCCAGAATTTTATCTCTCAGAGTTTATTCACTGGAGCGATCGGAAACACTGGAAGAGGTTAGAAATATGCCGGGCCGGTTTCATGAATTATCGGGCAATCGGAAGGGTCAATGGGCCTGTGATCTTGACCACCCGTATCGCCTGATTTTCAAACCATTGGACCAACCGATTCCATGCAATAAGGACGGCCAATATGACTGGTCCGAAATCAAGTCAATTGAAATAGTTGAGATTACAGATTATCATTAAATGATCAGTTATGGAGGATAAGAATGAATATTTTCCTTCACGAGTTTTCCCACCGGGTGCAATACTCAAGGAGAAACTTGATGAAATGGAAATGGGTCCAAAGGAATTTGCTTTGCGTACCGATAAACCGGAGAAAACCATTATTGCGGTGTTTAATGGCGATAGCTCCATTACAGCTGAAATGGCTGTTCGCTTTGAACGAGTGACTAAAATACCCGCGGGCTACTGGTTAAATCATCAGCGGGGTTATGATGAATTCATCGCTCGTGAAAAACTGAAGTCCACAATACAGGAAGCTATTCCATGGGCAAAAAAATTTCCATTGGCTGAAATGACCAGAAGGGGGTGGCTTCCTCATGCTTCAGGGATTCAGGAAAAAGCAGGGCGAATGCTGGACTATTTTGCCTTTGCAACTTACCATGCGTGGGAAGAATTTTACTTCAAACAACAGCTCAAGGTTGCATTCCGAATTTCTCTTAAAAGAGTCCCTGAGCCGTATGCACTTACGGCATGGTTGCGTAAAGGTGAATTACAGGCTGCGGAAATGAATTCAAAAATTTACTTGCGGCAACATTTCAAAGCGGCATTGCCTCAGATTAAGTCGCTGCTGATTACGCCTCGCACAGACTTTTTTGAGCAGCTGCAAAAAACTTGTCTGAACGCCGGCGTAAAAGTGGTACATACGCCACGACTGAGTAAAGTTGCGATCAGCGGATCAACCAGATGGCTCAACGATACACCTTTGATTCAGTTATCAGGTCCGATCAAACAAAACCGGACATTTGCTTTCACGTTTTTTCATGAAGCCGGGCATATTTTGCTGCACGGAAAAAAAGATATTTTTCTGGAGCAGATTGAGTATTCGGATAAGGATATGGTTAAAGAACGTGAGGCGGATGCGTTTGCGGTGAAGTGGATGAAATAATTAGCGTGTAGCCCTACTTCAAAAACCTAGAATTTAGTTTTAGATTAAATGCGGATTGTGATTTTCATTGAAGAGCCCTCATTAATCTTTTCCTTAATCCTGATCTCCGCCTTCACCGGCAGCAGGTAAGTCTGGCGTTTGGTGTCGAACCACACCGAAGTTGTCCATGTACTCATACCGGTTTGTGCGGAGACCTTCAACCTTCCCCATCCTTGTTCTTGAAATTTAAATTGCTCTCTGATTTCTTTACTTATAGCTCTCGGTAAGGAAACAAAATACCATCCTGCGGGTGCGGGATGACGCCAAACTTTTGAAGAAAATCCATATTTAATGTTGAGGCTCATGTAGACGCTGCTCAAATGGTACACTTAACTTTTGCCTGAATAAAAATGTTTTCTTCGATTTTTTCTTTTGCTTTTCAAGCGCTATACCTTAAAACGTTCTGGTGTAAAAATCCAGATCAACTGGAAAATACCGGCGCCAATAAGCGTCCAGAGAATATCATTCCAGTCAAATCTTAAACTCCCGCTCATTTGAATAAACTCCCAGCCGATAAGACCTGTAAGAGAAATTAAGTTTACAGTTCGGTGCCGGTTTTCCCTCAGCCATTTTTTATCTCTATTGTTTTTAAAAATTTCCGGAAGGAGAATGTACAAAATCGCAGGAAGTCCAATGCCCGGAAAAAAGTTAGGAGCGATACCTAGCAAATAAATAATGATCTGATTTTCTCCGTTATAATTAAGTCTGATGTTGTCTTGAACATGTTGATAGGAAACTGAGCAAATGGCAAACCAGAAAAACCAGTAGATCGGATATGACGAATTTTTCATTCGAATAGGATTAACTTATTTATTATAAAGCCTTGGAATCTCCTATATGGACATAGTACTTCCAAATCACCTCCTTAAATTTTTAATCCGTTGACTGGTTTGGCCACTTTTTTAAAAACAGAAATAGTAAAAATGCGATGAGTCCTTCTAGGAAAGGTAATCCCAACATCAGGTATAAATGGGGGTAATAGAGACCAAGCAGAACGATAGTTACAATCATAACAACCCCAAGTTTAATCCAGTACTGCTGATCGGCGATTTGAAGAACCTGTTTTTCATACTGAAAACTATCGGCGATCAAGGGTATAAATGCAGGTAAATCCCAGATAATTAGAAAAAGCCCTGCCAGCAGCATTAGTCCCGTAACAACAGGCGTACCATGAAACCCAAAGGAGATGGTTATGATAAAAATGTTCAGCATAATAATAAAAAACAGTAATGCCCCCAACCGGGCAAATTTCTGAGTCATTAATAGTAGGCCACTCATTAATTGACTGACCCCGATGAAATGCCAGTACATTCCTGATCCGACCATTACCCGAAAAAACTGAGCAATCGGATCAAGCTCATGTATGGGTTGTTTTTCCATTGACTGAAAGAAATAGTCATTCAGGCCCCACTTGTTTAACGTAAAAGTGGAAATGATGAATGCACCACCAATCAAATACCTCAAATAAACCGCGAAAACCTGTAAGTAAGGTGAGGCTTTAATTTTAAATAGTAAGCTCATTAAACCCATGGGCTTCACGCAATAATTTTCAGCTGATTAATTGTTTCTGTTACAACTTCTTCATTCGCGGTTGGAAGATAATTGATTCTCCGGTTTTACCTTCGGCGGCATCAATTTATAAACCACTGGTGTAACCACTCTGCTCAGCAGCGTTGAACTGATTAACCCGCCAATCAGCACAATGGCAAGCGGCGAAATCAATGGATTTGATGACCAGGCTATTGGAAGAAGACCACCGATTGCGGTAAGTGA
>JBMSPY010000197.1:0-4668 GCA_049423005.1 Cyclobacteriaceae bacterium | reverse complement strand
CCGATGCGTTTCTCCTCCAATCACCGCCACCATTAAAGGTAGTCCTAAAAATCCTGCGCGCGCAAACGACTCTGGTGTTCCGCCTACGCCCAACCAGATGGGAATTTCTTTCTGAAAGGGTCGTGGATAAATGGACTGCTCTTGAAGGGCCGGACGAAATTGTCCTGACCAGGTGATGGTTTCATGTTCTCGAATTTTAAGTAATAGCTCGAGCTTTTCAGCAAACAAGGAATCGTAGTCTTTGAAGTCCAATCCAAATAAGGGAAACGATTCAGAAAATGAACCCCGACCTACCACCAACTCGGCTCGGCCTTCGGAAACTAGATCCAGTGTTGCAAATTCCTGAAAGACGCGTACCGGATCGGCGGCACTTAAAACCGTAACGGCACTGGTCAGTCTGATTTTTTTGGTGCGGGCAGCTGCGGCTGCCAGAATGACTACCGGAGCTGAATCCAAAAACTCTTTTCGGTGATGCTCTCCGATACCAAACACCTCCAGGCCGGCTTCATCAGCAGCCTGCATACGGTCCAGCAATAATCGGATGGAATGGGCTGAAGCAGCTTGTTGGTTTTCCGTTTGATCAGGTCCAACAGCTGCAAAGCTGTCAATTCCAATCTCAATTTTTCTTTTCTGGTTCACCCCGCAAAGTTAACAAACTATGGGTGCCATATTCGCCTAATCTTTGTGCAGAATCAAAAAGGCTGGTTCAAAAACGGAGCCAACCAGTATTTTATTCTGATAGTCGGCAGCAACGGTTGATCCGGAATAAATACTACCATCGTGGAGAAAAATCTCCTCTACTGAAAAATCTATTTTATTGATCTTGATAACCTGAGAGGGTGAAAAATTTTTCGGGTCTTTTCCGTGCGCCACAAATTTGAGCAACTGAGGGTGACAGCCAATGAGTATGTCGCCATTTTCATCAAGGTCGTTATTGTCTACAGCGGTTTCAACATTAACCTCAGAACTAATCTCCAGACTATCATCCGATTTTCTTTTATAGACTAAAATCTTCCGCCCGGTTACAGAAGCTACATAAACCGTTTGACCATCGGGATCAACCTGTACGCCATTGGCATAGGCAATATGATCCGCTACCTTTTTAAAGGATTTTCCATCATAATAGTTTACATATGAAATGGCCCTTTGTAAATATTCTTCCACGGTCCGTCCCAAACCAGGTTCGGAATAATAATGGTCGTTGGTTACGTAAAAGCTTCGTTCCCCCGTAGCGGCCAGATCGTTAGGGCTTGTCATTAATTTTTCACCTTCAATGGTCTCCAGATGAATGAGCGAATCATTTCGCCACTCCATCCGCTCCACCACTTGACGCGGTTTTTGCATTCGATGATTTATGATAAATAAAATTTTGCGCCCGTCTTTCGTGTGGAATAGAGAAATCCCATGCGGATGGAAATCAGTCAACTGTGGTGGGGTTATATTTCTTATTCTTCGTAGGGAGTCGTTGATATCTAAAAGTAAAATCGCGCCTGAAATGGACCCGGGATCTGTAAAGTTGCTTCTTTTATCGTCACAAGAAATAAAGGCCAAGCCGGAGGTGCCATCCACTTCAATATCTTCGGGTCCGGCTACGGGTAAATCGATTTTCTCTATTAAACCATTAAAGTGGGGTTCAATGGTTTTGAATGAACCTGCAGAAATCAGCGTATCGGTAACGACATAAGTGATTAATACGATTAGTGCCAGGATGGCCATTAGGGGTAAGCGTTTAATCATACTTAGAAGGTAAGAGTTTAAGGAATGAAGGTGGCTATTAAAGGTAATCAAAAAAAGCCCGGGGTTAACCGGGCTTCAAACCATACCTAAACACACCTAACTCTTGTTCTAACGATTTATTATTCAAATTGTTTTACTACTTAGTGTTTTCAAGATTATTGCAGGAGTATATCCGTAGCGCAATCAATAAATTAGAATGAGTGATTGGATGGACATTTTTGATTTTGGTTTAATGCTGATTCTGTGTTTTAATGACTTGTATAAAAAAATTAAATAAGCATGGCCTGTCCCCTCAAACAATGATTTTTATCGAAATAAACCCTGAAATCTAATTGGCATGGTGGAATCAAGGATAACAAAATGCGCCTTTTTACGTTATTAGCCCGGAGTTTTATAATTTTGACTAACTGTAATCTTATGTCACGAGTCGCTCTCCTTTCCTTAGTCTTTATTTCTGGACTTTTTCTGTTTTCTTGTCAGGAAAATGAACCTGTAGCCTTTGCGCCTTTGGAAGAAATGAGTTCAGAAGCTAAAAACTTCTTTGGCATGCGCAGCAGTTCGGCAAAATCAATGGAAGCAACGGGAAATTCCATGGTGAACCGCTCTTTCCAGACGACCATGCGCGGTTCACTGGGTAGCTCAAGTGGATTTGTCACTGGGGAATCAAAAGATTCTACCATTGTCTCCGATCCTTTTCCTTGGGTATCCTGCGCCGTAACAACGCAAATAGAAAATCCGGATGGGAGCACTACCTACACAACCGATTATGGTGATGGTTGTTACGAAGGCTATGGTGACTACAAGTATTTCATGCGTGGTAAATACTGGTACAACTGGAAATACCAGGAATCCAAGCAAGGCGCTGTTCATTATTACTCCTATTTTTCAAGATCACGTACAGAAAATTATGGAGGAGAATATTATTTCGAAGGCGACACTGTAAAGTGGATGAGCAATGGTCGCTCAACTTATTTCGGTGATTCTAAATACGACACCGTTAAGCAAATATTTTCAGGTTATTACGCCTATTCGGACACTTCAGAGCACGTTTACGATGGTATTCTGTATAAGTATAAATCAGTAGGAAGAACCTCCTACGACGATAAGAAGTCTGTCACCAACCCTAAAGTATACGAATACACTACCGGAAAAGAGTTTTACCGATCAACGGAATTAAGTCCTTTGGTTTCAGATTATACATGTGCTCAGGTTTACCCCATGATCGCCGACGATAGTCGCAGGATGTGGTATCCATCTTATGTATCCGGTCGTGAACGCATCGAATTTGAGCGCGGCGGACAAGCCGGATTATTTGAGATCGATTATGGTGACGGAGAGTGTGACTTCATTGTCTTTATCTATGAAAACGGAAAAGTTTTCCGGGTTGATATGAGTAAAGACTACGCTCTGTTTACCAAAGGGTAATACGCTATTTTTCGCCACCTTGCTTGGTGGCGTACCTTCCGAATTCATCAAGAATAGACTGCCAGCCTTGTTGCTGAAGTTCATGTGAATGAATGGTTTCTGGTTCAAAGCGTTCGGTGATGTGCGTTGATCCTTCTTTAAATTCAAATTCCACAGTCACCTTTCTTCCATCTTCGATCTGATACGAAATGGCCGAGAAGGGTAGAATCGATGTATATTTCCCAGTAAAGTCAAAGGCAACTGAGCCATCCTTGGCAGCCATGGTATAACTGAATTTTCCATCAGGTCTTAGATCGTTAACCGCTTTTGGACAGTGCCAATCTTCAGAGGCAAAATTCCATTTTTCGATGTGCTCAGGGCTGGTCCAGAAATCCCATACTTCTTTAAGCGATAGTGGAATGGTGGTCTTAACGGTAATCATGGATTTATGAGGATGATGTAATCTGAGGGGTAAACATAATGTCGGGTTGGTGCCCAAGCAGCTTACTTTCTATAAACGGTTTTCAAGCTCCTTTTTTGGTAACTTTCGAAAGCGGCATGAAGACTACCCATCACTTGCGAATCGCTCTGATCGTTTTCACGATGCTGATGTGCGATCTTACTCAACTCCCAGCTCAGGATTATTCTGCTACCGCTGTTCAAAAAGAGCTAAGTGGCCTTTCAGAAGCTGAAAAGATTACATTTATCATAAAGCACTACTACCAACTTTACAGTGCTGATTTCCAAAATGCTAAAACACTACTCGACTGGGCGGCTAATGAAGCAAGGAAACTTAGATTGGAGTCTGATTATGCCTATGCCTTGTTGTATAGTGGTGTGGTGCACTATTTATCCGGCGACTATCCTGTTGTTTTAGAAAAGTATTTCGGCGCACTTAAAATTTTTGAGAAACGAGGCGATAAGTCCGGGATGGCGGCAACACATAACGAGATGGCTGTCTTCTATCATAAACAGAATGATCTGGACAATTGTTTTAAAAGTCTGGATACAGCTGAAAAGCTGGCCCGTGAAATAAATGACCTCGAGCGGCTGGGTACTACATTAGGAAATCGCGGAGCTATTCTATCGGTTCGTGGCCGGATTAAAGAAGCAAAGCCGTACTATCAGGAGGTATATACAATACGCCTTCAACAGAAGGATAGTATCGGACTGGGTTATGTTTTATTGGATTTATCCGAAGTAGCATTATCTGAAGGTGACCCTCAGCGATGCATGGCCTACATCGATCAGTCTACGGCCGTAAGAGAAAAAATAGGTGATCGCTATGGCGTGGTGGTTAACCAGGTGTTTAGGGGGGAAATGAAGATCCGTGAAGGAAAAAATAAGGAAGCCATTACCTACCTGGAGCTTGGCCTGCAAAATGCAAAACGGATTGGCTATCCAGACTTGGTTCGGCAGGCTTCGGATTTATTGGCGCAAACTTGGAAAAAATTAGGTGATGCCGAAAAGGCCCTTAACTACCACCAACAGTCCGATGCGTTAAAGGATAGTCTTTTTGGTGTCGAA
>JBMSPY010000196.1:0-4671 GCA_049423005.1 Cyclobacteriaceae bacterium | reverse complement strand
CATAAAGGATAACCCAGATAACCAGATGGCAAAGGATAAGCTGCATTTCCTGAACAACATTGGATACTACGAGGCTGATTCTCTGGAATTCTTAATATCACCAGTAGAATTCAATACGAACCACGCTGAATATGGAGCACACATGTTCCGCGATGGTATCGTATTTGCATCCTCCCGCGACCTATCCTGGTTCATTAAGCACCGTCCTTTCGACGCAGCGGAACAAGATGAATCGCTACTCAACTTATTCTATGTAAAAGGAAAGTCGATTGGAGAATTTGGTCAAGCACAGCTGCTCCACAACGAAAAAATGAAGGCCATCCTTCATGAGGGTCCAATGGCTTTTTACGACGGAGATAAAAAAGCAGCCTTTACCAGAACAAATTTAAGAGGAGTAAAATTGGATTATGATGAAAACAAGAAGGCCCATCTGCAGATCTACTTTGCCGATATCAGCCCGGAACGTGAGCTGGTAAACCTTAAGGAATTTGCCCATAACAGTGATGATTATTCGATCGGTCATCCCTCAGTAACTCCAGACGGAAAAACAATGTATTTCTCCTCTACCGCTCCTGGGGGAATGGGCGGATAGGACATCTACTACAGCAACAACATCAACGGCAATTGGACAGTACCGGTTAACCTGGGATCGAATGTCAACACCCAGGGTGATGAGTCCTTTCCATTCATTGCCAATGATTCCACACTATTCTTTTCATCGAATGGTCATGGCTCACTTGGTGGACTTGATATTATGGTCAGCTACCGCCGGAATGGAGAATTCAGTAAACCCGAAAATTTTGGCGCGCCGCTCAACTCACGCTTCGACGACTTCTCTTTTCAGGCAGACGCTCAATTACGCAGCGGATTTATCTCATCCAATCGGCCAGGAGGAAAAGGATTGGATGACATTTATTACTTCCTGGTTACCAACTTCTTTGTCAAGGGGCACACGGTTGTAAACAATGAACGCATACCAGGAGTCAAGATATCCATTTCAGATGCTGAAAATGGTAACCTGGTGAATACCGTTACTTCTGGCAAAGATGGATTCTTTGACATCACACTGCCTTTCGACAAGAAGTTCTATCTGGTCGGTGAGCGTGATGGATTTGAACCATCAGAAAAAATTCTGATCAATACGTTTGGACGTGGTCTTAATATTGATTCCCTAAATTTTGCCATGGAGCGAATCAACCTTTTTGCCAAGGGAAAAATTTATAGCAAAGAAACACAGGATGTCATAAGCGGAGTAACGCTGACAGCACTAAATGTTACAGACGACAAACAAGTACAGATTCAATTTGATGATGCCGGCGGTGCTTATAGCTTCGCGATGCTGACCAATAAAAAGTATCGCTTGGAATTTAGCAAACCAGGTTACATTTCTGAAGTATTGGAAATCAATACAACCGGATTAAAAAATAAGAGTCTGCTGAATGACGTGGTACTTGAAGAGCAATTTGAGAAAAATCTGGTTATAAACTTCCTGTACAATAGCGCTGAACTTTCCGCAGCGTCTTTAACATCGCTTAAACCTTTTATTGACTATATGAAGCGACACCCTGAGTATTCGCTCAATATTGCAGCGCATGCCGATTCAAGAGGAACAGTGGAATACAACCTGAAACTATCCAATCGCAGAGCTTCGAACACAAAAGACTATTTCGTTTCTCAGGGAATCAGTGAAAAGAGAATTTCATGGATAGGCTTTGGTGAGAGTCTTGCCATAAACCGATGCAGCGAAGGTGTTGAGTGCCCTGAAGAAGATCACTCGTTGAACCGGAGAGCGGAATTGAAAATTCAAAAATGATCAGCCAAACCTGATCCCAGAAAGCCCGGCCAAAACCGGGCTTTTTTGTTGGGCATTAGCTCAGCTTTTATGTGTTATTTGAGCTGTTCCGGTACTACGCTGTTTATGCTGTTCCGGATATCCATCCGGAACCCCTCTATCTACCGCTGTTCCAAATACCACGCTGTTCCGATACAACGCTGTTCCGGATATCCATCCGGAACCCCTTTACCACACTGTAGGCGCTATTCCAGATATCCATCCGGAACCCCTTTACCACGCTGTAGGCGCTATTCCAGATATCCATCCGGAACTCCTCTATCCAACGCTGTAGGCGCTATTCCAGATATCCATCCGGAACTCCTCTATCCAACGCTGTTCCAAATACAACGCTGTTCCGATACAACGCTGTTCCGGATATCCATCCGGAACTTCTTTACCAACGCTGTTCCGGTATCCATCCGGAACTCCTTAACGCTGTTCCAGCTATCCATCCGGAACCGGAACCCCTTTCCTGCTGAATATCATTCGTTTGCAGTAATATTTTTGCCGAGAATCATTCAGCGAACCCTCCCGGCCTGATATTTTTGCAAAAAAAACTGATGGCAAAAACATCCACAAAAACCAAAACATCCGCTGAGTCTGTTGCACCTAAAGCAAAAAAGGCAACTCCTTCAAAAGGAACTGTAAAAAAAACAAGTCTGACCATCGAAGACGCATGTGAGACAGCTCTCTCCAAACTCAGGGAACTAGACATCGAACATGGTCTTCAGGCCGACTTACAATGGTGCCTCGGCAGCTACCGCGCCGACGGGAATCCAATTGGACTTTTCCAGATGCTCGATCGCTCCATCGCAGTATTTGAAAGAGAAAGGATTGCCAAAACAACTGGCGTTACCGCAAAATTAATCACCGATCTTTCTAAGGCTTTGAAGGCTTAAGTAAGGAATCGGTCACCTCGAATCCGGTCTCTTCGACAAGCTCAGAGACCTGGCGCGAGCGATTCAGAGCCCTAGTTCGTGTATCTAGAAAGTGTTTTCATGAGCATTGGGCACCGAGGTTCTCGAGGTGCCACTCAAATCATATGTGTTACGTTCGACAGTGACCCGCTATACTGTTCACAAACAACTCCAAACTTTCGCAGAAAGTCGACACCCTCGTCGTTGGGTAACCCTTTATGCTTGGCGTAAGAATTTAAAAACAATACGCGCTTGATTCCCATTGAAAAAATGATGCGGGCACAAGCCAGACACGGAGACAAAGTGATGTAAAGCGTCGAGCCCTCAACAGACATATTATTTTTCACAGCATATAAAATTGCATTCTGTTCCGCATGAATAGCTAAAGAACAGCCACCCTTGGAATCCTGCGGACAACCCTGTGTTGGCCATTCCTCATCACAATTGTGGGTTCCAGAGGGCGGTCCATTATACCCAATTGAAATAATCCGTGTTTCCCGGGTAAGAACAGCCCCGACATGGCGTTTAATGCAGTGACTGCGTCGTGCCAGGTTCACAGCCAATTCCATGTAAATATCGTCAAAGGCAGGTTTTGTGGTCATTTGTCAAAAATAAGCATTCACCATCATAATGTTACACCAGATACTTCTTTGAAAAATGGCACATCAATTCGATTTTTACTAAGCATTACCATGAAAACAAAAAGTCTAACGCTCCTAATCACAATTTTTATAACGCTGTTTCCAGCTCTGGTTTCTATTGCGCAACCCCAGGAGCCAGACAGCGAAGAATTGGAACAAAGAAATGGATTTAAATCCATCAGGCTGAATCACCCCATTGATTCCGTAAAAGGTGCTGTACTCAAAAGCGAGTTGACTGAAAAAGGTGGATTTCCAGCTAAAGTTTACTCCGTAAATGGAGAGGAGTATAAAACAATTGGTGAAGTAAAAATTGAACGCATCCAGGTAAAAACATACAAAGGGTTAGTGTATGAAATTATGGTGATCACAGATAAAGATCCGAATCTAATGAAAGCCTACAGCAAGGCCTTGGGCAAACCCTCATTCAGTCTTAGAACAAACCTGTACAGCTGGCGGTCAAAAAGTGTAGTTCTGTACTTTGAACCCACCGGAAAGGATAACCTGAAACTCACCTACAGATCCTACCCCGTCTTCCAAAAGATGGCGGAAGACAAGGGCAGGAAAGTAGACGATATCATGAATGACTTTTGATTTTATTCCTCAGTTTTTGAGGAGGCAATTCGGTATAAGACAAACCCCATCAGCGCAAAACATAGTGCTCCCAGCAACTGGTAACCGCCATGTCCAAATACACCGGCCAGCGCTTCCTCCATATTAACCGTCTTCAGTGCATTGAAGATGTTGTCGTTGATGGAAAGTAAAGCAACAATTACACCCGCAATAGCACCTCCGGCAATCAATCCGGTAGCAAACAAACTGCCCTTACCTAGGTCATCTTCCTCTTTCTTTTGACCAGAACGTTCAGCCTTCCAGTCAATCAGGCCTTTGATAGCGCCGCCAATAAAAATCGGCAACGTTGTGGCCAACGGCAGGTAAAGTCCAATAGCAAAGGCTAACGCCTTGATGTTGCACAGTTCAATCATGATGGCAATGAATACACCAACCATAACATACTGCCAGTCCAGATTGAACGACAGAATGCCTTTCAATAACGTCGCCATCAATGTAGCCTGCGGAGCCGGGAAACGCTCACTGCCAATGGCATGCTCAATACCCTGAGCCTTCATGTCAGCCGTTGGAATATCCAATGCCTGAACAACCAGTCCAATTGCCAGTGAAGAAACCAACGCACCAATAAATAAAGAAATCTGCTGATAGCGAGGTGTAGCACCCACAATATACCCGGTCTTCAAATCCTGTGAAGTCGCACCGGCATTCG
>JBMSPY010000195.1:0-4782 GCA_049423005.1 Cyclobacteriaceae bacterium | reverse complement strand
TGTATCGCAATCGGCGCTACAGCAACGAGATTACTGCATTCTCTCCTTTTCCACGCGTGTTTGGCGCAACACGAATGAGTTACGCAGGACTTATTACCAATCTTCAACCGCCACCTCCCGGAGCAAATATCCGAATTCAGCCATACGCTCTTTTCTCAGTAGATAATTACCGAACGCCTTCAACCGGAGAAAAATCCCGGGAAGTGAATTTCAAACCCGGCGGTGATCTAAAATGGGCCATCAACACCAACACCGTTCTGGATTTAACTGTGAATACAGATTTTGCACAGGCTGATGTTGACCGCCAAGTAAATAACGTCACGCGATTTTCAGTTTTCTTTCCGGAACGACGACAATTCTTCCTGGAGAACGCCTCTCTTTTTGGATTTGGTATTCGGCAAGCTGGAGATGGAAGTGGTGGATCTATGGCCATACAGCCATTTTTCAGCCGAACGATTGGTCTGGATGGTAACGGCACTCCGCGTCCCATTGATGCCGGCGCACGATTGGTCTACCGCTCGAACACTAAAAATTTTGGAGCAATTATGATGCGTCAGCGAGAGGTTGATGAAAGTCCGTTAACAAACTTTTTTGTAGCCCGCTATTCACAAAACCTTGGTCAGCAAAACCGAATTGGAGGCCTGGTCACTGCTAAGCACACTCCGGCAGGGACAAACGTGGTCAGCACCGTGGACGGATTCGTACGGTTAACCGACGCACAATCCATCAACCTGATGGCCATGCATTCGACTGGCGGCCAAACCCAATCGCCTGGATACTCCGGAATATTTCAATACGTTAATCTTACCAATCACTATAAAATCTGGTTCACACAATCCATTGTTTCAAAAGATTTTAATCCGGAAATGGGTTTTGTGTCTCGGAGGGATATCATTGGAACAACACCTGGCATGAACTGGTATTACCGTGGGAAAGCACTACCCTTCCGGAAGGTCATTCGTGCCTTCGAGCCTGGATTTCTTCCTGAATTTTACTGGCAGGCGTCAACCGGAAAACTAATTGAGCGACAACTTCCTTTATTCCCATTCTGGTTGAATTTTCAGAAAGGCGGATACCTGGGTTATTCAGTGAACCCCGTGTATCAAGGTCTTACAGAAACTTTTCAACCATTGGGCGTAACCATAGCTCCCGGAGAGTACAATTATTTTCGTCAGCAAATCTGGATGACCACCGATCCATCCAAGTTTTTGAATGTGATGGGGCAATTGGACTGGGGTACGTACTTCAACGGAAAACTTACCACCGCCGATTTCACGCTACAATTTGCTCCTTCCCCACACCTATCGTTGGCCGGCAGAATGAACCGTAATGTTTTTACCGGTGTGGGTGTTGAGACCCAAAATGAACAAATTGATTTATACAGCATCGAAGGCAGACTAGCCTTAAATCCGCGTGTACAACTTATAGGGTTCTATCAGCAAAATTCAGAGAACGATTCTAAGAACTACAACATCCGTTTATCCTGGGAATACCGGCCGTTGTCCTTTTTGTACATCGTCTTAAATAAAAGAGGGTTCCGGGATCTAGCCAACATTCGCCAGGAAGAGGACCATTCGATCATCAAGCTAAGCTATCTGAAGCAGCTTTGACCCTTGCAAACTCCTCTGAAAATCACCAACTTTCGACGTTAAAACAGCCGTATGAACCCAATTCAAAACGAGCCCTTGAAAAGTCTTGACGAGTGGGAAGAGGATCTTCTCAGACGCTATCCAGATCCGGACACAATTGCCACTTCAAAATCTACTGAGGAATACCGCAACTACGAGGATCCAAAAAGAGAAACGGTAAAAGAGTTTTACCGACTCAATCACACGTATCAGACCTACGATTTTGTTCGTCAAAAGCAGGCCGAATACCTGAAGTTTGACAAGAAGGAAATGCCAGTTTGGGCAGCCTTTGAATTTTTGAATCAGTTGGTTGATGATTCAGATCCCGATACCGATTTGGATCAATTCCAACATTTACTTCAAACCTCGGAAGCCATCCGTCGTGATGGTCATCCCGATTGGATGGTCATGGTAGGCCTTCTTCACGATATGGGCAAAGTGCTTTGCCTATTTGGCGAACCCCAATGGGCCGTAGTAGGCGACACCTTCCCTGTAGGTTGCGCCTATTCGGACAAGATCGTTTATCCAGAATTTTTTGTGAATAATCCAGATTATCACAATCCGGAATACAATTCCAAATACGGTATTTATGCTCCCAACTGCGGACTGCGAAATGTGGACATGTCGTGGGGCCATGATGAGTATGTGTACCAGATGGTGAAAGACCGTCTTCCCGAGCCTGGGCTTTACATGCTTCGCTATCATTCCTTTTATGCTCAACATCGCGAGCATGCTTACGATCATCTGATGGACGAGCATGACCATGAGCATTTCAAATGGGTAAATCTTTTTAACCCTTACGACCTGTATTCCAAAAATCCTACACCTCCGAATTGGACGGAATTAAGGCCTTATTATGAGGACCTGGTTGCCAAGTACCTTCCGGCTACACTGAAGTTCTGATTGAAATGATCTTCATCAAATAGTCGGATCGATGAACACCCTTCAGACGGCCGACTATGTTGTTTTTTGTCTTTACTTCTTAATTGTTTTCAGCTACGGTTATTGGGTGTACCACCGCCGGAAATCGGCGACCATGAGTACCCGCGAATTTTTTCTGGCGGAAGGTTCATTAACCTGGTGGGCCATCGGCGCCTCACTGATCGCCTCTAACATTTCGGCAGAACATTTTATTGGAATGTCCGGATCTGGATTTGCCATAGGTCTGGCCATTTCAACCTACGAATGGATGGCAGCTGCTACATTGATTGTGGTGGCTGTCTTTTTCATACCGCTCTACATCAAGAACCGGATATTCACCATGCCGCAGTTTCTTGCGGAACGATACAGTCAACACGTGAGCACGATCATGGCTGTATTCTGGTTGTTGGTTTATGTTTTTGTCAATCTAACTTCCATCATTTACCTCGGAGCCATTGCTATAAATTCAATATCTGGTCTGTCGTTCGGCTGGTGTATTTTTTTTCTATGCATTTTTTCCGTTTTAGTCACAGTAGGCGGTATGAAGGTAATCGGCTACACCGATGTGATTCAGGTAGCTGTTTTACTTGTTGGAGGACTTATAACCTCATACCTGGCACTCACTCTGGTTTCAGAAAAATTTGGCTTTGGTGAAAACGCCTGGACGGGAATGGTGCTTCTTAAAGAAAAGGCAGACAGCCATTTTCACATGATCCTGAATTCCGGTCATCCATTTTATCAGGATCTTCCCGGCTTATCGGTACTCATTGGAGGGATGTGGATCAACAACCTGAATTACTTTGCCTGTAATCAGTACATCACGCAGCGGGCTTTGGGGGCAGATCTGGCTACTGCCAGAAAGGGTTTGTTATTTGCGGCCTTTTTGAAATTGCTGATTCCCTTAATTGCTGTTCTGCCAGGTATAGCCATGTATGTGTTGTTTCAGGAAGGAATGTTTCAAGTGGAGATGACGGATGCCAGCGGCACGATTAAACCCGATCATGCCTACCCTACGCTTATGAATTTATTGCCAGCTGGTTTAAAAGGAGTTGCTTTTGCGGCGTTGACGGCAGCAGTAGTGGCTTCCTTAGCTGGGAAGGCCAACAGCATATCAACCATCTTTTCCCTTGATCTTTACAGAAAGTATGTTGATCCAAATGCTTCAGAAAAAAAACTGGTGCAGGTCGGCCGATGGGCGGTGATTGTTTCCATTCTGACAGCCGGTTTGGTTGCTCCGGCTCTACGCACGTTGGACCAGGCGTATCAATTCATCCAGGAATACGTTGGTTTTATTTCTCCGGGAGTATTAGCCATTTTTCTGATGGGATTTTTCTGGAAGCGAACCACCGCCACAGCTGCATTATGTGGAGCACTGTTGACCATTCCGCTTTCAACACTTCTTAAATTTCTACCTCAGCTAACCTCCGGCATGTTGGCCCCTATTCCTTTCCTGGATCGGATGACCATTGCGTTCGTAGCCATTATTGGTGTAATGCTTGCGATCAGTTGGATAAAACCCGAGCCAGGGCGAGGCAGGTTAATGGAGGTTGATCCGAATGCCTTTCGCGTATCGACCGGCTTTGCAGTTTTTGCAACCCTAATCTTAGGCGTATTGGCGGCCTTATACACGATTTTTTGGTAGGCTGCTAAAATGTAAGTTGTCGCTATTATTTTTGAGACGAAATCGATTTATGAAAAGATCCCTTGTTTTGATTATTGCTGTACTGATCAGCGGCGCAGTATTTTCTCAAAAGCCAGTTGCAGTGGACCTAACCAAAAGCATGAAAGCTGGGCTGGAAATTTACAGCACCAATTGTCAGAGCTGTCATATGGAAAATGGAGAAGGAATTGAGGACACCTACCCTCCCCTGGCTTCATCGGATTATATGATGGCCGATAAAAACAGACTGATCAAGTTGATTCTTAATGGATCATCCGAACCGATGGTGGTTAACGGCAAAACCTATCAGGGCTATATGCCTGGTTATCCATTAAACGATCAGGAGGTAAGTGATTTGATCAATTACATCAGAAATTCATTTGGAAATAAAGGTGGTGTTACAACGCCGGCAGAAGTAGCATCCGCAAGGAAAAATTAATTTTTGTGAATCAAAGTCTGGCCTTAATCAGTTTGGTGGTCGATGATTACGACCGGGCTATTTCTTACTACACCTCCGTTTTAGGTTTTCAGCTTGTTGAAGATACTGTCTTATCAGAGACCAAACGCTGGGTG
>JBMSPY010000194.1:0-4795 GCA_049423005.1 Cyclobacteriaceae bacterium | reverse complement strand
CGGCAGATTTTAAGGCCGTAACCTTTAATTCGAGGCAAAGCCCGTAAGCTATGCGAATCCTAAATATCCCCGATTCCCGGGGCTGTCACGATTTCCAGGCAACGCTTTAGGATCACCCAGTTAACCAATCTCACGTAACATTTAACCAGCATTGCCTGATGAAACTTTCTGAATTCAAATTTGAACTTCCCAACAGTCTAATTGCCTCCCACCCTGCCGAAAACCGTGACGAAAGCCGGTTGATGGTGGTCCACAAGGATACCGGTAAAATCGAACATAAAGTTTTTAAGGATATCGTCAACTACTTCGATGACGGTGATGTCATGGTCGGTAACGATACCCTCGTTTTTCCTGCCCGCCTGTATGGCCGTAAAGAAAAAACAGGTGCCAAAATTGAGGTATTTCTGCTCCGCGAACTGAATGCCGAAATGCACTTGTGGGATGTTCTCGTTGACCCGGCCCGAAAAATTCGGGTTGGGAATAAACTTTATTTTGGCGACGGAGATCTGGTGGCAGAAGTTATCGACAATACGACTTCACGGGGACGAACCATTCGTTTCCTGTTCGACGGCGACTCTGAAGCCTTCAGCAAAGTTATTGATCAATTGGGGGAAACGCCTCTTCCAAAGTACATCAAAAGAAAAGTTGAGGCAGCAGACCGCGATCGGTTTCAAACCATCTTTGCTAAAAATAAAGGTGCTGTAAGCGCACCAACGGCCGGACTGCATTTCACAAAACAACTCATCAAAAGACTGCAACTTAAAGGAGTTGAAGTTGGCTACGTTACTTTACACATAGGCTTAGGAACATTCCGTCCTGTCGACGTAGAGGATCTGACCAAGCACAAAATGGATTCCGAAAACTTTATTGTAGGAGGCGAGGCAGTTAAACTTGTCAATCAGGCTCTGGATAATAAGAAGCGTGTTTGTGCGATCGGAACTACGGCGATGCGCGCTTTGGAGTCGGCCGTTTCCGCTAACAACCGGTTAAAAGAGCGTGAAGGATGGACAGACAAATTCATTTTCCCGCCTTACGATTTCAAGATTTGCAATTCCATGATTACGAACTTTCAACAACCAGAATCGACCTTATTGATGATGGGTTGTGCATTTGGTGGTTACGATCTGATCATGCAGGCCTATCAAACTGCGAAGAAAGAAAAGTATAAGTTTCTCAGCTATGGCGATGCCATGCTGATTATTTAAGCAGCTCATTAACCACTGACCGATTGGTCATGAGAAATCAGGAATATGCCATAATTGTGGCTGGAGGCAAGGGGACACGCATCAAAAGTGCGGTCCCCAAGCAATTCATTCCTTTGCTTGGCGAGCCCATTTTGATGCATACCATCCGGGCCTTTTACAACTACTCTGCCGAAATTAAACTCATACTGGTTCTACCAGAGGACGACTTTGGTTTATGGAAAAACTTGTGCGCAAAACATAATTTTGCAATTCCTTTAACCATCGTTCAAGGTGGAGAAACGCGTTTTCAATCGGTTCGAAATGGTCTGACAATGGTTCCGGAAGAAAGTTTGGTTGCCGTTCATGATGGCGTTCGACCCCTGGTAAGTTCAGACATTATTGGCGCTTCATTTCGGTTAGCGGCCGTGCACGGAACAGCTGTAACGGCCGTTCGACTGAAAGACTCCATTCGTATGACCGATCAGGACACAACAAAAGCAGCAGATCGTTCAAAATACCGATTGATTCAAACGCCTCAGACCTTCAAATCATCTTTGATTAAAGCAGCTTACAAAACCAAAGAGGAATCCAGCATGACCGATGATGCTAGCGTAGCGGAACATGCAGGACACCTGATTTCCTTATTTGAAGGAAGTTACGAGAACATTAAAGTGACCACGGCGGAAGATCTGGTAGTTGCGGAAGCACTCATGTCCGCTCGAAAAAAGTCCGTGTACTAAAAGAACGAATTAATATTCGTCCTCGTTAAAAAAGAAGTCTTCTTTGGTGGGATAATCAGGCCAGATTTCTTCGATACTTTCAAATGGCTGACCATCATCTTCCAGTTCCTGTAGGTTCTCCACGACCTCCAGAGGAGCACCTGTTCTGATCGCGTAATCAATCAGCTCTTCTTTAGTGGCCGGCCAGGGCGCATCCTCCAAGTAGGAGGCAAGTTCAAGTGTCCAATACATAATGTTGCCTGCTTATATTTTTCGCAAAAATAGAATTTAATCAACCATTGTCAAGTCGCGGAACCACCTGAAGTTCAGGTTTGTTTTTATCCTTACCATTAGCCTGCCAATGGCCGAAAAAAGCCATATTTGTCGTCCCAAATCAGCCCAACATGTCAGACGAAAAGATTATTTTCTCAATGTCTGGGGTAAGTAAGATCTACCCCCCATCCAAACAAGTACTAAAAGACATCTATTTATCCTTTTTCTACGGCGCCAAGATTGGCGTACTGGGCTTAAATGGATCAGGTAAATCCTCCCTCCTGCGCATTATTGCAGGTATTGATAAGGAATTTCAGGGTGAAGTGGTTTCAGACATTGGTTATTCCGTGGGGCTTCTGGAGCAGGAACCCCAGTTGGACAGGACCAAAACGGTTAAGGAAATTGTAGAAGAGGGAGTACAGGAAACCATTAACCTGTTAAAAGAATTTGAAGCCATCAACGAAAAGTTTGGTGATCCAGCTGTGATGGAAGACCCGAATGCCATGGAAAAGCTGATCACCCGTCAGGGTGAGGTTCAGGAAAAACTGGATGCCTGTGGTGCATGGGAACTCGATCACAAATTGGAGCGGGCTATGGACGCATTACGTTGTCCTCCACCAGATTCTATGGTGGAGAACCTGTCCGGTGGTGAAAAGCGCCGGGTAGCCTTGTGCCGGCTACTTCTTAAGGAGCCAGACGTACTGTTGTTGGATGAGCCCACCAACCATCTGGACGCCGAATCGGTGCTTTGGCTGGAAGAACACCTGCGTCAATACAAAGGAACCATCATCGCGGTTACCCACGACCGGTATTTCCTCGATAATGTTGCTGGATGGATATTGGAACTTGATCGCGGAGAAGGTATTCCGTGGAAGGGTAATTATTCTTCCTGGTTGGAACAAAAACAAAAGCGTTTAGCGCAGGAAGAGAAATCCGAATCTAAGCGTCAAAAAGCTCTGGAGCGCGAATTGGAATGGGTGCGCATGAATCCTAAAGGCAGGCAGGCAAAAGGAAAAGCTCGTCTCAACAATTATGAGAAGTTACTTGGTCAGGAAACGCGTGAAAAAGAAGAAAAGCTTGAACTCTTTATTCCTGCAGGCCCACGCCTAGGCAATAAAGTGATTGAGGCCCATGGAGTAGCAAAAGGTTTTGGAGACCGCTTGCTTTATGAAAACCTAACGTTTACCCTACCCCCAGCCGGCATTGTAGGGATCATTGGTCCGAACGGTGCAGGAAAGACTACGTTGTTTAAAATGATAACTGGAGTTGAGACACCAGATCAAGGAACCTTTGAAATTGGTGAAACGGTGCGCATTGCCTATGTGGATCAGGGGCACGATGATCTATTGCCGGAGGATACTGTCTGGCAGGCCATAACCGGAGGAAATGAACTTATTGAGCTAGGTGGAAAGCAAATCAACTCCCGCGCATATGTAAGTAAATTCAATTTCAGCGGAACAGATCAGCAGAAAAAAATTAAAGAGCTTTCTGGTGGTATGCGAAACCGCGTGCACCTGGCCATCGCGTTAAAGCAAGGCGGCAATTTGTTATTGCTGGACGAACCTACCAATGATTTAGATGTCAATACCCTGCGTGCACTGGAAGAGGCGCTTGAAAACTTCGGAGGTTGCGCCGTGATCATTTCTCACGACCGCTGGTTCCTGGATCGGGTATGTACACACATTCTGGCCTTTGAAGGCGACTCTCAGGTATTTTGGTTTGAAGGAACCTTCAGTGAATATGAAGAAAACAAGAAGAAACGCTTAGGAGATGTGGAGCCAAAGCGTATTCGATACAAAAAGTTAGTAAAATAAGTTCAGGTCGTGAAGGGTCTGTATACGGTCCTGCTCCTGATTCTATCTAACACCTTCATGACCTTGGCCTGGTATGGTCACCTTCGTTTCAAGGACATGGAATGGAGTAAAAATTTAGGCTTAATCAGCATCATATTCATCAGCTGGTTCATCGCCTTGTTTGAATACATTCTTCAGGTGCCAGCTAACCGATTGGGTTTTCGTGAGCATGGCGGTCCCTTTTCATTAGTTGAACTTAAGGTTTTACAGGAGGTGATCACGCTTACCGTATTCGTGATCTTTTCCCTGGTTTTCTTCAAACATGAAACTTTTCGAGTGAATCACCTCATAGGATTCCTCTTGCTCATCGGAGCAGTGTATTTTATCTTTAAGAAATAATCTGACAAACTCCGATTAAACGCTGAACGATGAAAGTCCTTTACCTCATTCGACATGCCAAATCGAGTTGGGATAACGACCTTCTTACTGACTTTGAGCGGCCACTAAATGAGCGAGGCAAAAAGGATGCTCCCCGAATGGCGAAGCGACTTAAAGAGAAAGAGATCACGCCTGATCTAATGATTAGCAGTCCAGCAAAAAGAGCGATCAAAACCTGCAAAGCTTTTGCCGAAATTCTTGGTTACTCAAAATCAGCAATAAAAGAAGAGCAAAAACTTTACCACGCCAGTCCTGAAACCATTGGTTCCGTCATTCAAGCAACACGGGATAAGTTTGATACCGTTTTGATTTTTGGTCATAATCCTGGCCTGACTGAATTTGCAGAATGGCTTACCGGAGAAAATTTGGTCAATGTACCCACGTGTGG
>JBMSPY010000193.1:0-4836 GCA_049423005.1 Cyclobacteriaceae bacterium | reverse complement strand
GGAAATGGAAAGTGTTTTTAGTTGTTGGCCTGGTGTGGTTGATAAATAGCGGTTGGGGATTTTTTGGTCATCGCCAAATCAATCGCCATGCCATTTTTTTGTTACCAACTGAGATGATGGGTTTTTACAAGTACCATCTGGAGTTCATTGAGGAATCAGCGGTGAATCCGGATAAACGTCGGTACGCGGTTAAGGGAGAGGCTGCACGGCACTACTTAGACATGGACCGATACGACGGAAAATTTTTACCGGAGCGTTGGGAAGAGGCAATGGCCTGCTATGGAGAGGATTCACTCGATGCACACGGAGTGCTTCCGTGGAATCTTAGTCGAACCGTAGGCGCATTACGCCAGGCCTTCCTCACTAAAGACCCGGACAGGATTTTAAGACTGTCTGCTGATTTGGGTCATTACGTTGGTGATGCTCATGTACCGTTACACACCACCAGTAATTACGATGGTCAACAAACCGGTCAGCACGGGTTGCATTCATTTTGGGAGTCCCGATTACCAGAATTGTATTTTGAAAAGTATGATCTTTTGATCGGTCATGCAGCATACGTGCCAGATCTTTCATCGCATATCTGGAAAATTGTTCATCGATCGAATTCCATGGTTGATTCTGTCGTTCACTTAGAGCAGCGATTGTTCCAGGTGCATGGCAATTATAAATATGGTTTCGAAACCCGCTCTGGTTCTACGGTGAAAACGGTTTCGGCTGACTATGCCCGATTGTACCACGAGGTGCTCGACGGCATGGTGGAACGTCAGATGCGGTGCAGCATTAAGTGTGTAGCAGATCTGTGGTATACGGCCTGGGTGGATGCCGGCCAGCCTAATCTTGATTCGCTTAAAGAAGTGGGTTGGAGTGAGCAGGTTCTGGAAAATCGGCGAAAAGAATTCGAGTTATGGAAGAACAGGAACTTCCTCCCAAGGGTTCATGAGGATCCAGAATAATGACGGTCTCTATGAGTAACCCAGTGGCCTTAGGCTGGAATGAATCAGGATAAATGTCTGCGGAGGGCGTATTTTATCATTTTAGGGATGTTTCCTACTTGCGATTTTCGGATTAAATGGGAAAATTTATAGAAACTAACCCCCCAACGCATGAACCTTTTTTCAAACCCTGAGCGGATTTCAGAAAATTATGGCATTAAAATCGGCGTCGGTCTGATTGCCTACTTTGGTGTAATGTACCTGATTGGACTTGGTAATCATGTTGAATTGCGGCTCCTCAATCTGGTCATACTGGCGGCTGGAGTTTATTTCGGTTTGAAGAAGTTTAAAGAAACACACGGTAAGCACATCAATTACTTTCGTGCATTGGCTACCGGCGTATCCATTTCCACAATAGGTTCGTTTTTATTTGCCACGTTCTTATTCATTTTCATGAAATCAAACGAAGGCTTTATGAATTGGATTGTCGAAAATGAAAAGATGGGTCGCTACCTGAATGCCTATATGGCCTCCTTTATAGTTTTACTGGAGGGTGTATTTTCAGGTCTGTTGGTGACCTTCGTTCTACTGAACTGGATTGATACCGATGAGGTGACCGAGTAACGGTTACCTTATTTCAGCAGTCGCTCGTAGCCTTCCTGGTAATACCGGATGAGTACGTTCCAATCGAACGCTGCGGAATAATTTTCGGCGTTGTTGCGTTGCATGATGCGCTCTCTTCTGTTCTGACGAAGAAACTGATAGAGGAAGGCGGATAACTGCCGTGCGCTCCAATCAAAAGTTCTCTTAGCGCGTTCCACCACAAACATTCCGCCTTTTTCATAGTCAGGCATGTGTCGCAGCAGGTAATCACCGAAGCCACTGAGATCACTGGTTACAGCGGGCACTCCACTGGCCATGCATTCCAAAGGCGTGTAACCCCAAGGTTCGTAATAACTGGGGAATATTCCCAAATGACATCCTCGAACGATCTGACTATAGTCAAGACCGAAAAGTGGATTGGTCGAATTGATAAAGTCCGGGTGGTAAATGATTTTAACCTTATCGGTAGGATGGTTTAATAAATTCCTGCGCTGAATGAAATTGAGAATCTCATCTTGGTCTTCGTTTACTAGTTTGTGGGTGACCGGAAGCGGAAGCTTGTTGTTTCTCCAGGACTGAATGGTGCGTCGGTAGCGCAGTTTCCAATATTCGTCGACAAACTTATTCAGGTCGGGCAGCCGTTGTTCGCGCGAGGAGGTGCTTTCGTAAAATAGTTTTTTACCAATCTGGGCCTGAATGGTTTCGCAGGTCTGACGGATTTCTTCCATCATGGCCCTTGACTGTAAGGCTTCTGGCTTAATGCTGAAGTAATCGCGTTTGGTCACGAAGAACATGACCACCGTGATGTCGGCGTTTTCCTGTTTGAGTTGTTGATTGAGATGTGTTAGCGCTTCCAGCGTCAGATCAAAACCTTTATTCTTGTATTCGTATCGTCCGGAGGTAAAAAAGTAAAGTGTTTTATCCAGATCAAAAGAATACGATTGAAAGAAATGTCCCATCACAAACTGATGGATCTTCTCTTTGTATTGTGCATGAAGGTTTTGGAATTCGTGAAGGGCTTCGAATCGCTGAATGTTAAGTCCGTTGGGTGTAATCAGGTCACATTTGCGCTTGAGCAGGTGTTCACATTCCACCGCCGTAACGTCGCTAACGGTAGTAAAGAGATCGCATTTTTGTGCACAGCCGTGTTCGATGTGTGCCTCTGTTTCTACCCAAAATTTCTTAGCCTCTACTTCCCAATTGAAGAAAGGCATGTGGGCATAAAAGAGCGGTGAGTTGATGGCCAGGTGACGACCTAATTGCGTAGCGTGCGTGGTAAAGATGGTTTTAATGGGCATCTTTTCACGCTTGATATCCAGAATGGGTAAACCGGCCATCCACTCGTGGAAGTGGGCAAGGATGGTCTTGTCATGACCCAAAGAAACCAGTTCGTCCAGGTAAAGTTTGGTGAGGTAGGCAAAGCCAATCACCTGGTCAATCAAAGGATTTCCTGTAGGGGTTCCGATCTGGTGATTTTTCCACAGCAGATATTTGATCACGTTCAGGGCTTTCTCTTCGATAACATTTGGATTCACCAACACAACTCGTGGTTTACCGGTAATCAACCATTCGGCATAATGAACATCGTAGCCTTTTTTTCGAAGGTTTGCGGCGGCCAACCCAAATAGATCTTCTACGTCGTCAAGTGGCTCTAGCTCTGCGTTGATGTTCTTATTTAAATAGGGGCCGATCATACAAAACCGACCTCCCCAATTGGCCATCATGGCCGGAGCTTTCGAGCGTATTACGGTATAGATTCCTCCGACCTGATTACAAACCTCCCAGGCCACCTCAACCAACAGGGCATTCGATGGGGAAGGAGTGATCTTTTTAGATTGCTTTTTTGGCATACTTCAGGACAAAGTGTCTATGAAATTAATTCTTCGGGTGAAAATAGTGACAAATTTTCTTAATGTGACCTAAAAATTGGGGTGGATTTTAATTTGATGCAGAGGGATGGGTTAAATAAATCAAGTTATGAATCTGGAGAAGTTCACGATAAAGGCTCAAGAGGTTTTGCAACAGACCGCGGTCATGGCATCAGGTCTTCAACATCAGGCCATTGAGCCAGCACATCTGCTGAAATCCATTTTAGAATCTGACGCCAATTCAACTGGTTATCTGTTTAAAAAATTGAATGTCAGTTCAGGGATTTTGGAGAACAGACTTCAAGAGTTGCTCTCAGGTTTGCCTAAAGTTTCCGGACAGCAACCCTATTTGTCTTCCGCAACCACTCAGGTGATGCAGCAAGCAGAAAAAGAGTTATCGGAATTAAAGGATGAATTTATTGCTGTAGAGCATTTGTTGCTTGCCTTGCTATCCGGTAAGGATAAGGTTTCGGTATTGTTGCGGGAAGCCGGAGTCGAGCGAAAGGCGCTTGTAAAAGCCATTCAGGAATTACGCGGGGGTTCCAGGGTGACCGACCAAAATGCGGAGGCTAAGTACAAATCCCTCGAGCGGTATTCGAAGAATCTAAATGACCTTGCTAAACAAGGAAAGATTGATCCTGTGATTGGAAGAGACGATGAGATCCGTCGAGTACTTCAGATTTTATCTAGACGTACAAAAAACAATCCCATCCTGTTGGGTGAGCCTGGAGTAGGAAAAACGGCTATTGTGGAAGGTATGGCTCAGCGTATTGTGAATGGTGACGTTCCTGAAAATCTGAAATCAAAGCTGCTGGTTTCGCTAGATATGGGATTGTTGGTTGCCGGAGCAAAGTATAAAGGCGAGTTTGAAGAGCGCTTGAAGTCGGTGATTAAAGAAGTGACTGATTCCAACGGACAGATCATTCTTTTCATCGATGAAATTCATACGCTCATTGGTGCTGGTGGAGGGGAGGGTGCTATGGATGCTGCCAATTTGTTGAAGCCTGCGCTGGCTCGAGGTGAGTTGCATGCGATTGGTGCTACAACACTTAAAGAATATCAGAAGTACATCGAGAAGGATAAAGCATTGGAGCGTCGTTTTCAATCGGTGCTTGTTGATGAGCCAACACAGGAAGACTCCATTTCCATACTTCGTGGAATAAAAGATAAATACGAACTGCATCACGGTGTCCGTATTAAAGATGATGCGGTCATTGCAGCGGTTGAATTATCGGCCCGCTACATCTCTGATCGTTTCCTCCCCGATAAGGCAATTGACCTGATGGATGAAGCAGCCTCCAAACTGCGTTTGGAAATGGATTCTATGCCTGAGGAGCTTGACGAGTTGAATCGTCGAATCATGCAGCTTGAAATTGAGCGTGAGGCTATCCGTAGAGAAAAGGATAAAGAAAAAGAAACGGAGCTTAGTA
>JBMSPY010000192.1:0-4857 GCA_049423005.1 Cyclobacteriaceae bacterium | reverse complement strand
AGTCCCTTTTCTGACATGAAGGCATCCCCCTGGGAAATTGAAGATGCCAAAGCCGAAGACATTCCGATTCTGAACAATATGCCGCCCAAGTCATTTGTGGTGGAGAATGGAAAATTGAAAGGAATGATCTTCGAAAAGGTCAAAGCTGTATATGACGAAAAGGGAAAGCGGTCTCTGGTTTCAACCGGCGAGCCCGATGAATTTGTCGAGGCCGATGATGTTATCATTGCTGTGGGTCAGGACAATGCCTTTCCATGGATCGAACGGGATCTGGGAATTGAATTCGGAAACTGGGAATTACCCAAACTGAATGAGACTACTTTTCAATCGACACTTCCACATGTTTTCTTTGGCGGCGACGCAGCGCTTGGACCTAAAAACATCATAACCTCTGTAGCACATGGTCATCAAGCCGCTATTTCTATTGATTTATTCTTGAGTGGAAAAGACCTGATGAACGATCGACCTGCACCGATGACCAATCTCATTCATCAGAAAATGGGAATTCATGAATGGAGCTACGACAGTGCAGTAGTAAATGACCTGCGGTTTAAAGTGCCGCATCAGAAAAAGGAACTCGCCTTAAAAGACTTGAATACGGAAGTTGAATTGGGCTTTAGTAAAGAAACTGCCTTTAAAGAAGCTCAGCGTTGTCTGAATTGCGATGTGCAAACCGTGTTCACACCGAATCTATGCATCGAATGTGATGCCTGTATGGATATATGTCCCACAGCTTGCATCACCTTCACAGCCAATGGCGAGGAAGAGGATCTTCGAAATCGCTTAAGTGTCCCTGCCGAAAATAAGAGTCAGGATCTTTATGTTTCTGAAGAGCTGAAAACCACCAGAGTGATGGTAAAGGATGAAGACGTTTGCCTCCACTGTGGATTGTGTGCAGAGCGTTGTCCTACATCAGCCTGGGATATGAAGAAGTACATGTATTCTGTAACAAAAGCATCCACGATATTATGAAACAGGATGTACGAATCAATGATATGGTGATTCGGTTTGCCAATGTAAATGGTACCGGATCGGCTAGTGCGAATGATTTATTCAGCAAGGCAGTTTTTCGAATGGGAATCCCCCTATCGTCAAAGAATTTTTTTCCTTCCAATATTCAGGGTCTGCCCACTTGGTATGAGGTTAGGGTGAGCGAAAAGGGTTTTACCGGTAGACGAGCTGGTGTTGATCTGATTGTTGCGGTCAATCCTCAAACCTTTAAGAAGGATGTTACATCGGTAGTTCCCGGAGGATATTTTTTATACGACAGCACCAAAAATCTGCACCCTGAATTTATCCGGGAGGACGTCAACTACATAGGTATTCCCATGATGAAGTTGTGCATGGACAATTATGAGGTGCCCCGTCAGCAACAACTCTTTAAAAACATTGTGTACATCGGTGCCCTGGCCACGTTGCTCGATGTGGAGATGGAAGTCATTCGCGGCATCATCCGCGATATGTTTGCCAAGAAAGAAAAACTCATCCCGCCTAATTTGAAGGCACTTGAGTTAGGTGCGGATTACGTCAAGCAAAATTTTTCATATCCTCTGAATATCCGCCTGGAGCGTCGCAATCTTCTTGGTGATCAAATCATCATGGATGGTAATACCGCCTGCGCTTTAGGAGCAATTTACGGAGGAGCTACTGTTGCGGCGTGGTATCCGATTACACCTTCGACCTCTGTAATCAATGCCTTCGAAAAATATTGTAAGAAGTATCGGATTGCGGAAGACGGCACAAACAATTTTGCCATCATTCAGGCTGAGGATGAGCTAGCGGCCATTGGTATGGTCCTTGGTGCCAACTGGAACGGCGCGCGTGCCTTTACCTCCACCAGTGGTGCGGGTATTTCGTTAATGACGGAATTTTTAGGCTTGGCTTACTTTGCTGAAATACCATCGGTTATTGTGAACGTTCAGCGCGGAGGACCATCTACCGGAATGCCCACCCGCACCCAGCAATCCGATTTGATTGCTTGTGCCTACGCCTCACATGGCGATACGAAGCATGTCTTACTTTTTCCTGCAACTCCGGCTGATTGTTTTGATATGACAGCTGATGCTTTTGATCTGGCAGAGCGACTGCAGTGCCCGGTTTTGGTAATGACCGATCTGGATCTTGGAATGAACATTCATTTATCTGCTCCGCTGCAGTGGAATGAAAGCCGGAAATACGATCGGGGTAAAGTTCTTAACAGAGAACAGCTGGAAGAGGTTAAACAATTTGGTCGCTACCTGGATGTTGACGGTGACGGCATTTGCTACCGCACGCTCCCCGGAACCCATCCAACCAAAGGTTCCTTCTTTACCCGCGGAACTTCACGCGATGAATATGCGCGCTATACGGAAGAAGGTGATGCATACGTTCGCAACATGCAGCGATTGGAGAAGAAGTGGGAGACGGCTAAAAAGTATGTACACGCTCCCCGTATCCGTTCAACCGGCAGGAAGGATGCCATCGGAGTTGTTTATTTCGGAACATCCGGATTTTCTGCAGAGGAAGCTTTGGCTGAGTTGAAATCGGAAAATGTTGAATTCGATGTAATGCAGATTCGTTCCTTTCCCTTTCATGCCGAGGTTGAAAAATTTATGACTGCTCACGAGGAAATTTTTGTCATCGAGCAAAACCGTGATGCCCAGATGCGCACGTTGCTGATTAATGAACTTCAGTTGCCTCCAGCCAGATTGCATTCGGTATTGAATTACGACGGTATGCCCATAACCGCCGATACCATCCAGGAGCAAATCCGAAAAGGATTGAATCAATTAAAGAAAATTTCTGTCTCTTGATCCCCAAGCCATGACATTTGTAAAATCAACTTTTCGACATCCGGCTAGTGCCAAGAACACAGTTGGATTTACCAAGGCCGATTACGAAGGTGCTCTTTCAACCTTGTGCGCCGGGTGTGGTCACGATAGCATCAGCGCTTCCATTGTGCAGGCCTGCTTCGATTTGGCCATTGAGCCACATCGCATTGCCAAACTTTCCGGAATCGGCTGCTCGTCAAAAACGCCAACCTATTTTCTGGGTAACTCTCATGGATTTAATACCGTTCACGGTCGTATGCCTTCCGTTACCACCGGCGCGAACATGGCCAACCGTGACCTGATTTATCTAGGTGTTTCGGGCGATGGTGATTCGGCATCCATCGGACTGGGTCAGTTTTGTCACGTGATCAGACGCAATCTGAATATGACGTACATCGTGATGAACAACGGTTGTTATGGACTCACGAAGGGACAGGATTCGGCTACAGCTGACCGTGGTTCGATTAATAAATCTGGAGCGGAGAATCGCTTTCAGGCAATTGATCTTGCAGCACTGGCCATGGAGCTCGGTGCAGGTTTCGTGGCCAGAAGTTTTTCCGGAGATAAGACGCAGTTGGTTCCCTTAATCAAGGCTGCACTTTCTCATCCTGGATTTTCATTTATTGATGTTATTTCGCCGTGCGTAACCTTCAATAATAATCCCGGTTCAACAAAGTCCTACGATTACGTCCGTGAGCACATTGAGGCTACCTCTCCGCTGGATTTTGTTCCGGAGGAAAAAGAGATTACGATTAATTACGAATCGGGTGCTCCGGCCTCAGTTACCCTTCATGATGGCTCCACACTTAGTTTGTTGAAGCTGAATCCATCCTGGGATCCGACAAACCGAATGGAGTCTCTGAGCCGCATGCAGCATGCAAAGAATGAAGGTCATATTCTTACCGGCCTTCTTTATGTGGAGCCGCAAACACAGGACTTACATAAGACCATCAACACTACATCAAAACCACTCAACAGCCTGACCGAAAAAGATCTGGTTCCCGGTCAGTCTGTTTTGGATAAAGTAAATGCTGGGTTTCGTTGAAATGACCTCAGGAACATTGGTCAACTTGATTACTCATCCGCATTAGCGTTATTAATGTCGTGAAGTATAATTTCAATTTTTACCTTTCGGAATTCAGGTCCATAGCCATCAGCTTCTTCTGAGAAGTGGACGAATTTGTTTTTGGTTGAATTGAAAATACTGCTCTGACTTTCCACATATTTCCTTACGGAATAAGTTCTTAGAAAACCCAGCTGACTGTTTTGGGTAATGCCCCCGTCTGGGGTAAGATTTAAACCAGCCAATTGACCTTGAAAGAAGTATGGGTAATCGTCAAATGTTCCGAACTCATTGCTATAGGGAAGTTTGGAAGAGACTTTTGTTTTGTCTGTTGATCCGGTAAGTCTGAAGGTAACCCGGTGATTCGGTTGGATGTGTTTTTGCAACTGTTGTTGTGCAGATCGCAGCATAAAATCCACCATCAAGGTGCCGGCCTTACTGTCCGACAATCGGTATTTTCCGGACGGATAGTCTGCATTCTCACCTGCAACATCTACTTTTTTTCCTCTGTAGAGGTAGGTAACATGAAGGTTTAATTCATCGCGACCTAAGCTGTCGCGGTCTACTTTCAACGCCGCATCCATACTCAGTTCAACGTTATTCAATTCTCCTTTTTGACGTAAGCTTTCCACTATTTTGGACAACTGGTCTTTAATGGTTAATTCTTCTTGAGCAACTTCCCGGGCCAATTCTAACGGCACAAAAGTTTTTTCCATAACCGGGGGTGACGAGATGTCGAAGTCTACGGTTTTGCCAGAGGCAGTGACCAACTTAAATTTTCTGATCTCAAAGTCATTATCATCCCGAAGTCCATACCTCAGGCTGTCAACTCGTGCTCCGGCCAGCGAACCGAGTTTACTTCCCCCGTAAAACGTAACCGGTTTAAAGGGCGCCAATTCCAGCCGAACGGAATCTCCACGTGGGCTAAGATGAATGGAAAATTGGTGAAACTTTTATAATGGACAGAACATACATTCATTGCTC
>JBMSPY010000191.1:0-4862 GCA_049423005.1 Cyclobacteriaceae bacterium | reverse complement strand
AACTTCCGCCTCCACCGAAGTCAAAGCCTCCCCCGCCACCACCACTCCAACGACCGGAACTTCCTCCAAATCCTCCCATAGGACCATAGCCGCCATACCAATAACCTCCGCCTCCGCCCCGTCTTCGGGAGAATAAAAGGATCATGACAATAAAGAAGATGATCTTAAATAAGCCGGGGACAGGTATGGTTTTTTCGCCTTTAGTGCCTCCGGTATTTTTATAGGATCCCTTGATGGCATCCATAATGGCCAATGTTCCGGCAACAACGCCATTTTCATAATCGCCGCGGCGGAAGTAAGGTGCTACTTCATTTCGGATAATTCTTGAGGAGGTAAGATCGGTCAGTGAACCTTCCAGCCCGTATCCAACTTCAATTCTGACTTTACGGTCATCAATTGCCATAACAAACAATACCCCGTTGTCCTTGTCTTCCTGTCCCAGCTTCCACTCTTTAAATACGCGGTTGGCATAAGATGATATCTCATCGCCTTCAAGACTTTTTAAAATCAATATGGCAATCTGATTCGAGGTTGAATCTCGTTCTGCTTTTAGCGTCGACTCTAAACGACCAATGGTTTCTGCAGACAGCGCACCGGCTTCATCATGAACCCAGCGACCACTGTGTTGCGGAATGCTTTTCTGTGCTAGTCCCTGAAGGACCAGAGCAAAGAATAGAAACGAAAGAATTCTTTTCAGCATCAGCTCAATTCACCCGCAGATCGTCCGACAATTCATTGATATCATCATGGGTTTTAGTGAATCCCTGTTCCGTAAGAATTGATCCGCAGCGCCTGATGGCAGACTCAATGCCGCCAATCACATCTCCGTTGGAAATTCCTTTGGTAATCATGGATACGATATTATCCCACTCTTTTTGATCAACCACTTTGCTGATGCCGCGGTCAGCCATCACAATCACCTCATGTTCAAAGAAGGATATAAACAGCATTATTCCGGTACGATGTCTGGTGTTAAATACTTCTTCCTGAAGAAAAGCATTCTCCGCCCGCTTCCTGGTTGCATGTTCAAGTTGCGATTTGGAGATCAGCAAACGTTTCATCCAGGGAATAAAATTTGGAATAATGGCCCCCATTATTCCACCCAACGCAACTATTGACATGATCAGGAGCGGATCATATACTGCCCACTGCGGGAAAAACCGGTCAAAAAGAATTACCAGAATGAAAAATTTTACAGATCCTATGATTGCCCCTTTATAGTTGGCAATGGAGTAATGGCCACTGCGCTCTACAAAAACCGGAACAATCTCGCCTGAAATTGTTTTCTCAGCCTGATGAACCGCTTCTCGGATGCGATTCATTTCCTTCTCTGAAAAACGCTGGATGTCTGTCATAATTTATCGGGAATCATGCAAATATAATCACGTTGACGGGATCATCAGGTCTGCCTTTCATCAGAAATACGCAGACATGTTGTGGGAACTCTGTCAATCCGGTTACCTTTATAAGATAAACTGTTCTGCATGAAAAAATCATTCCTCTTGTTGATGATCTCTTGTTTCATCACGCTGAGTGTTTCCGGTCAAAAGAAAAAGTCTGATGTCAATTCAGTCATCCCATCAGTTGACTACAGTAAGGTCTTTAATGATCTTAATTACCGCTGTGTGGGTCCCACCCGTGGAGGACGATCAACTGCTGTTGCAGGAATTGCTTCTGCGCCAAATACATTTTTCATGGGTACTACCGGCGGAGGAGTGTGGCGAACAGATGATGCAGGTCTTAACTGGAAAAAACAGCCGGATTTACGTAGTGCATTGTATGCTCCATCGGTTCGATCAGGGTTGCGCCTTCAGATCCAAATGTGATTTATGTGGGAACCGGTTCGGCCGATCCTCGCGGAAATGTTTCTATTGGAAAGGGAGTTTATCGCTCCACCGACGGCGGTAAAAACTGGTCATTCCTGGGAATTGAAAAAGGTGGTCAGATTGGAAGAATTGAAATTCATCCTACTAATCCTGATTTGGTTTACGCAGCTGTTCTTGGAAATCCTTTCGGACCAAATGCAGAGCGTGGCGTCTATCGCAGTAAGGACGGAGGTAAAAACTGGGAGCGGGTGTTGTTTGTAAACGACAAGACCGGTGCAATGGATCTCGTGATGGATCCTAAAAATCCTCGGATTCTCTTCGCCGGAATGTGGCAAGTGCAGCGCAAGCCATGGACACTCATCGACGGCGGACCGGATGGGGGCGTGTACCAGTCAAGAGACGGAGGAGATACATGGAAAAAAATTGATGGCGGACTTCCGCAGGGTATTACCGGAAAAATCGGATTGGCCATCTCGCCCGTGAATTCTGATCGGGTGTGGGCATTAGTCGAAACACCTGAAGATGCGATCGGCGGATTATTTCGAAGTGATGATGGCGGCGTAAAATTCACACGCATCAACGGAGATCGTGAACTTCGTCAGAGACACTGGTATTACACCCATGTTTTCGCTGATGCAAAAGATGAAGAAACTGTTTACGTTAATAATGTCAGCTTTTTAAAATCAATCGACGGTGGAAAGAATTTTCATTCCATTCCAGTGTTACACGGCGACTGCCACGATTTGTGGATCAATCCGAATGACCCTCAGATCATGATTCACAGCAATGATGGAGGAGCACATATCACTCAAAATGCAGGTAAAAGCTGGTCCACTATTTATAACCAACCCACGTCTGAATTTTACCGGGTAGAAGTAGATAACCAGTTCCCCTATAATATTTATGCCTGTCAGCAGGATAACAGCTCAATCGCTGTTTCCAGCGCCGGAGGACATTATGGAGGACCTAATGGCGAGGAGTGGCTGACCTGGGGAGGCGAGAGTGGTCACGTAGCGGTCGATCCGCGAGACGGAACAATTTATTCCGGAAACTATACAGGAGAAATCTATCGCTTCGATGTGAAGCGAGGACATACAAAAATTGTCACTCATTATCCTCAGTTGCATGATGGACTTCCGATGTATGATGTGAAATATCGTTATCAGTGGAATGCGCCGATCACGCTGTCAACCCATAACCCGGATGTGCTTTACCATTGTTCACAGTATGTACATAAAACCACTGATGGCGGACAAACATGGGAAGTGATTAGTCCGGATCTGACACTTAACAAAAAAGAATATCAGGGATTACCTGGTGGACCGGTTCAGATTGATTACACCGGTGTAGAAAATTACAACACCATTTTTGTTCTTGAAGAATCTCCTTTAACTGAGGGAGAATTATGGGCCGGCACCGATGATGGGCTTGTTCATATCACCAGAGATGGAGGCAAGACATGGAAAAAAATTACACCTGCAGGTTTACCTGAGCTCGCAACTGTAAACTCGATAGATATTTCGAAGCATAAAAAAGGAGTGGCGTATGTCACAGCGCATAACTATCGCCTCAACGATTTCAAGCCATATATTTTCAAAACAGAAGATTACGGCGCAACATGGACATCGCTTACCAATGGTATTCCTACTGACTGGTTTGTCCGGGTGGTCAGAGAAGATCACATAAGAGAAGGATTATTGTTTTGCGGTACTGAGTTTGGAATATTCATTTCATTCAATGGCGGGAAAAGCTGGGCGCCATTCCAGCAAAATCTTCCGCGCACACCTATTACTGATATGGTGATCAAGCGTAATGATCTTGTTATTTCCACACAAGGAAGGTCTTTCTGGATTCTTGATGATCTTTCCGCACTGCAGCAATGGGACGAGTCACTTGCCTCATCGCCCGCGCATTTGTTCCGTCCCCGCGCAGCATACCGTACGCAGATACGCGGATGGGGAAGTGAAGTGCCAACGCCTGCGCCTCACGGAGCGGTGATTCAATTTATGCTGAAGCAGAAGCCGGATAGCTCAGATGTAATCCGACTGGAGATCTCCGATGTGGCAAAACGCATAAAAAGAGTCTATTCAACCAAACCTGCCAAGGGCTCACGTGAAGTGCTCCTCAAAGTGACTGAGGGTTACAACAGAATTGTCTGGCATCTTGATTTCCCTGCGCCGGAAGTTACACCTGGAACTGTTCTGGGTTATGGCTGGCCACAAGGGCCTAAAGCAGCACCAGGAACTTATACCGTTCAGCTTACAGCCGGAGGAAAAACAATGGGACAAAATTTTGAAGTACTGGCAGATCCACGGTGGAAATCAAGTTCACAGGATCTGATTGAACAGTTTGATCTCTCCATCAAAACAACAGAAGGAATGACAAGGGTTCATCAGGCCATCAGAAGGATTCGGGAAATTCGAAATCAAATCAATGGAATTACTGAGCGTGCAGCAAGTGTTAATAAATCAGATCTGATACAAAAACAAACTTCTGTGATTAATACCTCTCTCACAGATTTAGAAAACAAGCTGACTCAAACAAAAAGCAAATCCAGTCAGGATCCGATTAATTACCCGCCGCAATTTGATGAGCAGTGGAATTGGCTTTGCATAGTCGTCGGAAGTCAGGATGGAAAACCTATACAGGGTTGTTATGATCTCTACCAGGATCTAAAAAAACAAAGCGATGGTTACATGGATCAACTTAAGTCAACCGAAGACCAGTTGAAGCAGCTTAATGAAATTATTCTTAAGGAGGGTTTAGGTGGAATTATACTAAAACCTTAATCCGGATCATCATATAACAAAAGATGAACTTTAGTTTTACGATGGTTTGTATTCTTCCAAATCGGAAAGGTGTTATTGTAATTCATTCGATGGTATTCAGAATTCATTAAATTGCACGACTATCCAATGAATATCAACTATCAGCGCGGCTTACTCAATCTTGTTCAACTGGTGATCAGTGCAGATGGTGTGATCGACCGAAGGGAAGAAGATGCTTTTGAAAAAATTCGTAAAGTGGAAAAAATTT
>JBMSPY010000190.1:0-4878 GCA_049423005.1 Cyclobacteriaceae bacterium | reverse complement strand
AACAAAAAGTGACCATGAGGTTTGTCCATACGGTCATGTAGCTGTAGTAACGAATCGTCTCGGTTAAAGCTGGGGCATTACCCTTGCTTAAAATGATGATCCATTGTGAAACAACGCTGTAGGCTCCAGCCATAAAACCTATAATCGGCAGGTAGCTTTTTAAAGATTCCTTCATTTGGATTTTGATTTTTTTGCTGCAGCAGATTTCGAAATAGTAGCTGTTTTTTTAGTGCCGAGAGCTGCAGTGGTATTTTCTTCTTTACGAAAGATAATGACCTTTTCAATCAGGTCCAATGGTAAGCGCTCATCCAACGGAAACTGGACGGACCCTTTACCTTGTTTGTACATGGATAGCTCTTTTTGAAATTTTTTGTGTCCGCTTGGCAACGCATAAAATCCGATGTGATGGGTATACCCGGCAAAATAGACCAATGGCTTTCCAAAAAGTTTATACGCTGGCATTCCGTAGGAGATTGACTCCTCTGCCTCAGGCGCATGTTGGAAGATCAGATTCCGAATAACTTTTAACCTGCTGGCTACATCCGCAGGAAAACCCCGTATATAGGACACTACAGATTTTTCGTTTCTGGACGATTTCATGAATTTTTTTGATTCCTCATGCGCTTGGGTCCATACCATAGCCAAAAACCGGTGATGGTAAATACCAGTAAACCAATTCCCATTAAGGAAGTATAGGTCAATTTAAATTGCCCGTTGCTGGTATCTCCGTAAAAATCCAGGATCGACCCATCGTGTATCTTTTCTATGAAATCAGAACGTCGTTGATTGATGTTGAGTACTTTTCCTGTTGCGCCATCGAGCTGGATTTCCCAAAAGTGTCGTGCATAAATAAATTTAACCATCCCCTTATCTTTCCGGATATCAATTCGGTCAAGATCAGTAGAGAGATCCGGAGAAATGGAATCGTGCAATACTTTGGTGGCATGAGTATTCAATTCATCAATACTCAACCACTTGGAAAGATCATTCGTCGTTCCGGTATACGATCGGGTTTGCAATACATCCCCGGTGTGTTTTTTCCAACCGAGCAATAATCCGGTGATGGCTACAATAAAAAAGAAAGCAAATAATACGGAGGCAAACCGACGGTGAAGGGCACGGAAGGTTCTTAATATTTTTGCTTGAGCGTATCGTGCAGACAAGTTGTTCACGTAAAAAGTTGAGCGAGGGGGTTTGTAAGGTAGACCTGAATAATTGGCTAAGGTTCAACCTTCAAGTAATAACAAAAATACCGTTTTTAAAGCCTTATTTTTTTCAATGGAGCTTACTGCTGGCAGGTTTTAGTTATTTAATAGTTTTTCTCCAACAGCACCTTCAAAAATCCCCTTAAGGCAGGGTATCCCTTACTTGAACCGTCAGAATTGGGGGTGAATTTTTAGTATTTCACTGGGTGATAATTCTTGGTGTTTCTGGTGATGCCAATAGTCAAAACTTTTGCCTCAAAAATCTATTGTTTTGATATTTTCGCGACTTAGTAAGAATTAAAATCAACTCTTAAAAACATGTCAGACCATACATCACAAAGCACGACTTCTTATGCCGTAAACGGCCAGGGAAAATGTCCTTTTACCGGCGGCTCTGTTAAACAGGCTGCAGGAGGTGGAACACGCAACCGCGATTGGTGGCCCCATTCACTGAAGATGAACATCCTGCGTCAAAATTCTGAGCTCTCTGACCCAATGGGAAAAGAGTTCGATTATGCCAGGGAATTCAAGTCCCTCGATCTTAAGGCCGTTAAAGAAGATATCTACAAATTAATGACCACTTCACAAGGTTGGTGGCCTGCGGATTACGGCCATTATGGTCCATTTTTTATTCGTATGGCTTGGCACAGTGCCGGTACCTACCGAATCTCGGATGGTCGAGGTGGCGGTGGATCCGGACAGCAACGTTTTGCTCCGCTCAACTCATGGCCCGATAACGCTAACCTGGATAAGGCGCGTTTGCTGCTCTGGCCAGTAAAAAAGAAATATGGTAAAAAATTGTCTTGTGCCGATCTTATGATTCTGGCTGGTAACTGCGCATTGGAATCTATGGGCTTCAAGACATTCGGATTTGCTGGTGGTCGCCCCGACGTGTGGGAGCCGGAAGAAGATGTGTACTGGGGTTCTGAAACCGAATGGCTCGGTGACAAGCGCTACACCGGAGACCGTGAATTGGAAAATCCTTTGGCCGCCGTTCAAATGGGTTTGATCTACGTGAACCCGGAAGGCCCTAACGGAAAACCTGATCCACTTGCTTCGGCTCGTGATATCCGCGAGACCTTTGGTCGTATGGCTATGAACGATGAAGAAACTGTGGCCCTAATTGCCGGTGGTCATACATTTGGTAAGACCCACGGAGCCGCGGATCCATCCAAATATGTTGGTCGTGAACCTGCAGGTGCTTCCATTGAGGAGCAGAGCATGGGATGGAAGAACACCTATGGAACAGGAAATGCCGGTGACACCATCACCAGTGGTTTAGAAGGTGCATGGACTACCACACCTATTAAATGGAGTAATAATTATTTCGAAAATCTCTTTGGCTTTGAGTGGGAACTGACCAAGAGTCCTGCTGGAGCGTATCAGTGGAAACCAAAAGATGGAGCAGGTGCTAATACTGTTCCTGATGCACATGATTCTTCCAAGCGTCATGCGCCTACCATGCTTACTACAGATATCGCCTTGCGTGTAGATCCTGCTTACGAAAAAGTCTCCCGTCGCTTCTATGAAAATCCGGAAGCTTTTGCGGATGCTTTTGCCCGCGCATGGTTTAAACTAACACACCGCGATATGGGTCCTCGTGCCCGTTACCTCGGACCTGAAGTTCCTGCCGAAGTTCTGATTTGGCAGGACCCGGTTCCAGCAGTAGATCATACTTTGGTTGATGCAAATGATGTTGCTAACCTCAAGAAAAAAGTATTGGACTCTGGACTTACCGTTTCTCAATTGGTAAGTACCGCATGGGCTTCAGCTTCTACTTTCCGTGGATCCGATAAGCGTGGCGGCGCAAATGGTGGCCGAATCCGTCTGGCTCCTCAGAAATATTGGGAAGTCAACAATCCGGTTGAGCTTTCAAAAGTTCTCGATAAACTCGAAGCCATTCAGAAAGAGTTTAATGCGTCACAAAGTGGCGGAAAAAAGATTTCTATGGCTGACTTGATTGTATTGGCAGGATGTGCCGGTGTTGAGCAGGCGGCTAAGAATTCTGGTCACACTGTTACTGTGCCTTTCACTCCTGGTCGGACCGATGCTACAGCAGAACAGACCGATGTGGAGTCTTTTGAAGTTCTTGAGCCAATTGCCGATGGCTTCCGTAATTACATCAATAAGTCACGTTCAAAGTCAAGTGCAGAAGATTTGCTGATCGACAAGGCTCAACTCATGCGTCTCACTGCGCCGGAACTTACAGTATTAGTAGGTGGCATGCGTGTTCTGGGAACCAACTACGATCATTCTGAACATGGTGTATTCACCTCGGCTAAAGGTTCATTGACAACCGATTTCTTTGTCAACTTACTTGACTTTGGAATTGTTTGGGGCCCGGTTGCAGGATCTCACGATGTCTTCGAGGGTCGCGAACGTACTACTGGAAAAGTAAAGTGGACCGGTACCCGTGCTGATCTCATTTTTGGATCCAACTCAGAGCTTCGTGCGCTTGCAGAAGTTTATGCTTGTGAGGACAGCAAAGAGAAATTTGTAAAGGATTTCGTTGCTGCCTGGAATAAGGTTATGAATCTCGATCGCTACGATCTAATGAAGTAAAAATCAAAAAGTAGCTCAATAAAAAAAGCGGCTCTGAATGGAGTCGCTTTTTTTATGTCCAAATTTTTTGATTCGTAATCTTAAGTTTCCAGATACCTGTTAAGGATGGAGGCTTTAGTTACCGGTACAAACTTTAGTCGCAGATCTGGACTCTTACTGATTGGATCCCTAGCTGATCCGGACTACTCGCTGATCCGGACTTAAGTCCGGATCCCCAATCCCCGGATATTTATCCGGCAGTACTCAAATCCACACCCACATCAACAACCACACTTAAATTCATTCTTACCCTAACCAAAACCAAACCCTTTTCTTCTCCCGCTTTCTTCCCTATTTTAGTGACCTTCAACCTACCCATTCATGATCCACCTTCAGGGAGAAACTAACGTTAAAGATTTGCGCACTGGCTCTGATGCCGCTCGTGGTCTTGGTAAAGAAATTGGAAAATTTTGTGTGATGACCATGGAAATTCCCTGGAAGGTGACCCGTGATACAATGGGAGGTACCCCCGAGGCTGTGGTTATGATTGAGACTATGGAAGAATCGTGGCTCGATCAGATGTGCGATAAACTGCCACCCTGCGATTGTGTGGTGGGTGTCGGCGGTGGTATGGCCATTGATGCCGCTAAATATGTTTCCTGGAAAAAAGGAATTCGATTGGTATCGGTACCCACTATTCTTTCGGTTGATGCGTTTACAACACCGGCTGCCGGTATCCGCCGGAACCATGAGGTGGCCTACGTTGGTCACGCTTCTCCAGATCCGCTTGTTATTGACTTTGGAATCATCCGCAGTGCACCGCCTGAACTGAACATTGCAGGTATTGGTGATCTGCTTTCTATGCATACAGCTTCTTTTGATTGGAATTACGCACACTCCAAAGGAAAATCGGAGTACCCCTTTTCAACCGAGGCTATTGGGAAGGCAGATGAAATTTTACAGATGCTCTATGGCCTATTGCCCGAAATAAAGAATACGACCGATAAAGGATTAATGGCTATTGTGGAAGGTTACATTAAACTCAATACCATCTGCCTTCCTGCCGGTCACTTCCGCGTAGAAGAAGGATCAGAGCATTATCTTTTTTATGATTTGGTTTGCCTGTTATCCA
>JBMSPY010000189.1:0-4920 GCA_049423005.1 Cyclobacteriaceae bacterium | reverse complement strand
GATCGCGTTAAGCAACCCACAGGTTCCAAGCTCATCTCACGTTCAAATAGCACGTTAATTCCGGGGATGATCGAAGGTCATTCCCATTTGCTTTTGTATCCCTACAACATTACGGATTGGGATACACAGGTGCTGAAGGAAACCGACACATATCGCACAGCCCGGGCTACTGTACATGCACGGAATACACTTATGGCCGGGTTTACAACGGCCCGAGATCTTGGAACGGAGGGTGCGGGTTATGCTGATGTTTCGTTAAAACGCGCCATTAACGAAGGCATTATTCCGGGCCCCAGACTCATGGTAGCTGGACGCGCCATTGTGTCGACAGGATCGTACGGACCTAAAGGTTATGATCACGATATGGAGATTATGCTTGGTGCAGAGCCTGCGGATGGGAATGATCTTATCCGTGTAGTGCGCGATCAAATTGGAAAAGGTGCAGACTTCATCAAAATTTATGCGGATTACCGCTGGGGACGAGAGGGTGAGGATCAACCCTCATTTACTTTGGATGAACTTAAGCTCATTAATGAAGTAACCAGAAGTAGTGGCCGTGTAATGGTTTGTCACGCCAAATCAAAAGAGGCGATGCGTCGAGCGGTATTGGCAGGTGCTGAGACCATTGAGCACGGAGATTTTATCGATGTGGAAATCGGTAAACTCATGAAGGAGCATAACGTCACCTATTTCCCGACTATTGCTGCGGTGGATATGATCTCTCAATACCGGGGTTGGGTGAAAGGAAAAACGGAAGAACCGGAACGCGTTACGATTAAAAAGAAAAGCTTTAAAGAGGCTATCGCCTCAGGGGTTGCCATTGGCATGGGTGGAGATGTTGGGGTATTTCCTCACGGAGAGAATGTGTTGGAAATGGAGCTCATGGTGGAATACGGAATGGAGCCGCTACAGGTTCTTCGTGCTGCCACCAGTATAAATGCAAAAGCCTTTCATCTCGAAAATCAGCTGGGCTTCATCAAGGCCGGTCACTTAGCCGACTTGGTTTTTGTAGCAGGGGATCCGGTAAAGAATATCTCTGATTTGAGAAAAGTAACCTTCGTTATGAAAGAAGGTAAGGTTGTGCGCGACGATAAATAGCCGTTGCGCGCAATCGATTCGACTAAAGCATTTTTATAATCTGCGAATGAGCTCTGAGAATAATTCAGTGAGCTTTGGCTCGGCCTTACCGGCAACAGCGATGATATCTTCCAATACGGCCGGTTGAAGGTTATCCGGATCGCAATCGTCGGTCAGTACCGAAACAGCCACGCATGGAATTCCCATATGCCGGGCAACCAGAACTTCGGGTACGGTGCTCATACCTACTGCATCTGCTCCGATCCTATGAAGGAATCGATACTCCGCACGCGTTTCCAGATTAGGACCCATAACGGCTACATAAACACCTTTACGAAGAGTGATACCTTTTTTCGCGGCGATTTCTTCCAGAAGGTTATTCAATTTTTGATCGTATGGACGACTCATATCCGGAAAACGTGGTCCGAGTTCATCTAAGTTTTTTCCCCGTAGCGGATTTTCAGGTTGCAGATTAATATGATCCTCGATCTGCATCAGCTCTCCTCTCCTCCAATTCAAATTCATATTACCAGCGGCATTGGAGATCAAGAGACTCTGAACGCCAAGAAGCTTCATCACCCGAACGGGTAAGGTGATCTGCTGCATGGTGTATCCTTCATAATAATGAAATCTTCCCTGCATGGCCACAACCGGCTTGCCGTGCATTTTTCCAAAAATCAGTTTCCCTTTATGCGATTCGACAGTTGAAATGGGGAAGTGCGGAATTTCGTGATAATCGATGGAAGTGGTTTCCGTAAGTTGTGAAACGAAACTGTTGCCCAGCCCGGTGCCCAGAATGATTCCGGTTTCCGGAGTAAGGTTGGTCTTTTTTTGGATGAAGCTCACCGCTTCCCGAATCTTTTCCATCGTTGGACTATGTTGATTGGTCTGCAAGATACCCAAGCTGGATACAACCTTCATGTAAAAAGAGACTATGGAATTCTTTGACGTACTTATCTTTGGTCATATCCTCTTCCTATGAAAAAGTACAGCGTTATCTTTTTGGTTGCTTTGACCTTCTCCGGGTTAGCCCAATCCTTCAACAATCTTCCTGTTCTTACGCAGAAGCCTCCGTTGCATGGGCGCCACTGGATGGCCATCACCGGAAAACCTTTAGCGGCAACGGCCGGAGCCATGACGTTTGCAAAAGGAGGAAATGCAGTGGATGCTGCGTGTGCCATGCTCGCCGCCACCTGTACCATGTGGGATGTTCTGAGCTGGGGAGGAGAAACGCAGGCACTGATCTATAATCCGAATACCAAAAAAGTTATTGCCATCAATGCGCTGGGTGTGGCACCCACCGGAGCTACGGCAGAATTTTTCAAGAATAAAGGAATGAAATACCCGCCCGAGTTTGGTCCGCTTGCTGCTGTTACTCCTGGAACACCTGGCGGCTTATTGACCATGCTCGCGGAATATGGCAAGTTGAGTTTGAAGGATGTTCTGACTCCAGCGCTCCAGATGGCTGAAGGTTATCCGATCGAGGCCCAAACCGCAAACGCTATTGAGCGGGGAAAAGAACAGATCAAGCAATGGCCATACTCGAAAAAAGTTTTCCTCACACACTTAGGTGAAAAACGTGAGGCGCCTAATGCCGGAGAGATCTTCGTTCAAAAAGATCTTGCAGCCACTCTGCAAAAATTAATTGATACCGAACAGACGGCTTTAAAAAAAGGAAAGACCAGAAAAGAAGCGATCTATGCTGCTTATGACCGGTTCTACAAAGGTGACATTGCTAAAGAAATTGCCCGCTCTACCCAGGAGCAAGGAGGTCTGATTACTGAAAAAGATCTGGCTGAATGGAGTGTTAAAATTGAAGAACCTACGATAACAACCTACCGTGGTATTGACGTGTACAAGCTTCAGCCGTGGACTCAGGGACCAGCGATGTTACAGACTTTAAACATTCTGGAAAATTTTGATTTAAAATCTATGGGGTACAACTCTACGCGGTACATCCATACGGTTTATCAGGCAATGAATCTCGCTTTCGCCGACCGCGACTTTTATTATGGTGATCCGGCCTTTGCGCCAGAAGAGCCCATTAAGGGATTGCTCTCCAAAGAATATGCACGGGAACGCAGTAAGCTGATTAATCCTGATATGAACGACGCCAAGGCTGCGCCTGGTGATCCCTATCCATTTGAAGGAAAGCAAAATCCTTATTTGGAATTGCTGCAAGGATGGAAAAATCGACAGGCTTCAAACACGCTTCCCTTCAGTCCATTGTCTGAAAAGTATTTGGAAGATTTTGCGGCTGGCACTACTTCAGTAGAAGCTGCGGATAAAGAGGGTTGGGTGGTTTCCATTACACCCAGCGGCGGTTGGGTGCCAGCTTGTATTGCTGGAACAACCGGAGTTGGCCTGAGTCAACGGATGCAGTCTTTTGTTCTGGATCCGGCTGAAAATCCATTCAACGTAGTTGAGCCTGGAAAGCGACCAAGAGTTACCCTCACGCCAAGTATGGCTCTTAAAGATGGTAAGCCCTTTTTATCTTTTGCGAAACAAGCCGGTGATGAGCAAGATCAATTGTTGATTCAGTTTTTCCTGAACATGGTTGAGTTTGGTATGACGGTTCAGGAAGCTTGCGAAGCTCCCAGCTTCAAAACACTCCAGATGTTTTCAAGCTTTGGCGATCATGAAAAAACACCTGGAGGATTAGTCCTGAACAGTGCAATGCCTGCCTGGGTGCGGAAGGACCTTTCCCGAATGGGCTATAAACTTTCTTATCAGGACCGAACGTCTGGTCCGATCAATGCGATATGGTTTGACTGGACCCACGGAACATTCTGGGGTGGCTCCAGCAATCATGGAGAAGATTACGGAATTGGCTGGTAATCGATTTCAGACGTATCGCTTTTCGTCCGGTGTTTGACAGAGTTCGATAAAGAACTCAGCAATTTTTGCTGCTGTGGCTTTGAAAAACTTTTCGCCTTTTTCTGCACTGGCTTTGTAAGGATTTCCTACGCCGGTATCTTTTGTGACTGCAGTCCAACGACGTTCGGCCCATCCCCAACCCTCCTTCATGGCAGTGTAGGCAAATGTTTTTGCTGAACCGTCTCCGGCTTCAGACAAAGGAAGAACCAGATCAGGGGTTAGGTGCATGATCACGCTGGTTTCCATTTCGCCGGCATGATCATCTTTATTTTCAAAAAATCCTTTTTGATCTACAGCCCGGAACCAATTACAGGTGCTCAGAAACATGTTGGGAAATTTCAATCCTAACTCACGAATGGCGTTGTTGAAATGATTAGCGCCGTGGCTGTTGAATATGACAAGTTTGTGAATGCCCTGTCGGTTTAGCGTATCGATAACATCATGAAGAATGGCCAGTTGTGTACTTGGGTTCATATTGATGTCGAGGGTCACATCAAACTGTCCGGTATTAACTCCAAATGGAATGGCCGGGAGGACAATTACTTTGCATCCTTTTTCCCATGCCAGTCGGGCGCCTTCTGCAGCCACAGACTCTGCTTCAATAATATCCGTACCATAAGGCAAATGGTAGTTATGTGCTTCTGTGGCACCCCAGGGAAGAACGGCCAGCTCAAATTGAGTTTCACGAATGGCCTTCCAATTGGTTTCTTTTAAGATGTAGGGTCGCATAGGTTAGAGAAATTTTGAAATGAAGAGATCAAAAACTTCCACCAGGATAAGGGCGATGATGATCCATTCCAATAAACTGTTTTCACGCTGATTGTAGATCTCACGAAAGGTATCCAGATTTTCACTGATTGTCCGAAGCGTGTACTCGATCTCACTAAAGCGAATCCGCAGGTCGAGTTGTTTCTGAAGGCCGCGGTGCAGCTTATCCAGAAATTCATCATCCCAAACCAAATCCGG
>JBMSPY010000188.1:0-4924 GCA_049423005.1 Cyclobacteriaceae bacterium | reverse complement strand
TTTACAACGACACCTGTCCTCCGACAGGTGTGTAATGTGCAATTTGATTATGTGCTGAGCGAAAAACTGACGGGACGAACAAGGCTCTCTACAACGCTGGTCCAGGCTGATAAAAATTATTCCGGTTTTATGATGGTGCAAGACCTGTTCGTCAATGGCGGCAAATTTGATTTTACTTTCCGTTACTCAATTTTTAGTGTAGATGATTATGAAGCCAGGATTTATTCCTATGAACGTGATGTGTGGCTGAGTTATGCATTTCCTGCCTGGCATGGATACGGCTCACGAATGTATTTCGTTGGTCAATTCCGTCTGGGAGAAAAAATAACCATGTGGCTCAAGTGGTCCGCCACACGCTTTGACGATTCATCGCCAGAAACTAATGGTTTAGATGAGCAGGGTAAATCCTTAAGGGCCGACCTGCGCCTTCAGCTTCGGTGGATGTTGTAGCTATAGAAAGCTATTTTACTACGTTTACCTTCAGCATGTTGGTCCTGTTCTTCTCATGAATCGGAATGCTGGTAAGGCTGATAAACACGTCGCCGGGTTGCAGATGCCCGTCAGACTTTAGAATGCTCTCTACATCCGCAATGGTTTCATCTGTTGAGCTATTCTTGGTATAGAAATATGCTTTGGTAGCCCAAACCAGACTTAAGGTATTGAGAATATCCGGGTTGTGGGTAAAAGCAAAAATATTTGCCTGTGGACGGTGAGAGGAAGATTTGAAAGCAGTGTATCCACTCTCCGTTAATCCAACAATAGCTTTTGCATTTACTTCCTCTGCTAGTTTACACGCAGCCAGAATAAGGCTGTCGTTGATGTAAACCGGTGATTTTGGATCTACTGGACGATAGCGATAAAAGATTTTTGCTTGCTTTTCTACGCTACTGATGGTACGAACCATGCTACGGATAACTTCCAGTGGAAATTTTCCGGAGGCAGTTTCTGCAGAAAGCATCAGCGCATCCGCGCCATCCATGACGGCATTAGCCACATCATTGGTTTCCGCTCGTGTTGGACGAGGATTTTCAATCATGCTCTCCATCATTTGGGTAGCAACGATTACGGGTTTGGACAAACAATTGCACTTTTCAATGATCTTCTTCTGGACCATGGGTACTTCCTCCATCCAGATCTCTACGCCTAGATCACCACGCGCTACCATTACACCATCTGTCGCTTCAATGATGCTATCCAAATTATCCAACGCTTCAGGTTTTTCAATCTTAGCCACAATTCGGGAGGCCGGATTGTGTTGATTGATAATCTTGCGAAGCGCTTCAATATCAGAGGCCTTGCGTACAAAAGAGAGAGCAATCCAATCGATTCTGTTCTTTAATCCGAACATTAAATCAATTTGGTCTTTCTCTGTTAGTGAAGGTGCTGTGACCTTGGTAAATGGCAGGTTGATACCTTTTCTGGATTTCAGCGGACCACCGTACTTTACCTGACAAATCACATCAATACCCCTAACCTCTAAAACTTTTAACTCGATCTTACCGTCATCGATAAGAATCATATCCCCAACATTCACGTCATTGGGAAGTTCTTTATAAGAAGTGCTGACAATTTCATTATTTCCTTTCAGTTCGCGTGTGGTAATGATCAGCTCCTGCCCAGGAACCAACTCAATACCGTCCTCCATTTCATTTACGCGAATTTTGGGGCCTTGCAAATCCTGCAATAGAGCTACGTTGGTTCCTAATTCTTTATTGAGCTCGCGGACAGCGTCGATTACTTTTTGGTGCGTTTCATGTACTCCGTGGGAAAAATTTAAACGGAACACATCCACACCCTCTTTAATGAGCGCTCTAAGCATTTCTTTAGAGGCTGAGGCCGGACCTACTGTTGCAACAATCTTGGTTTTATTCAAAGTAACTTTTTCCATGGTGGACATTTTCAGAACAATTTTTTCAGAACATGAAGTTCTCTTTTCTCTTTAAGGACGCCAAAGGTAGAAAAGCGGACAATTCTATGGTAGGTATATTTTTAATGCCATTGATAATTTCTGCATCCGTTCCTTCCTCACCGCTTTCAATCATCAGGATGTAGTCAAATCGAGGATGTTCCGGGACTAACAGCCATTTGGAAGTTCCTTCATCTGATGATCGATTCTTAAATAATCGGATAATGGTGACATCTGTTTGGTGTACGAAGTACGTGTAGTTTGGCGTCTGGCCTGTTTTTTCCTGCACTTTATGGTCTTCCTGTCTCAGCAAATCCAGATTTAGGGCCCTGTTTAGCTCCCAGGCCAGTTTATGGGCCTTTTGGGAACAGATGAGTCCCAACAGTCTGAAATCAAATCCGTAATCGATTTCAAGTCTGTTTTTCTTCATTTTCAGCTGTTTTTGAGGCATTTAGGGTTACGGAGAACACTAAAAAAGTTTGCCAATATTGCTCCAAATCTCTTTCTTTGCACAGTTTTTTACATACCTAAATCAAAAAATCATGTCAGAAATCGCACAAAAAGTAAAGCAAATCATCATCGAGAAACTCGGAGTGGAAGAATCTGAAGTGACTCCTGAGGCAAGCTTTACAAACGACCTTGGAGCAGATTCCCTGGATACCGTTGAATTGATCATGGAATTTGAAAAGGAGTTCAACATTTCTATCCCCGATGATCAGGCTGAAAACATCGCTACTGTAGGTCAGGCGATCTCCTACCTCGAGGAAAACATTAAGAAATAAGAAGTCCAACATCTGACGAATAAATGAGTTTAAGACGCGTTGTCGTCACAGGAGTCGGCGCCCTCACACCAATTGGCAATACCCTCGGTGAATACTGGGACGGTCTTGCGGCTGGTAGGAGTGGCGCCGCTCCTATTACCAGGTTTGATGCCACTAAGTTCAAGACTCGCTTCGCTTGTGAAGTCAAAAATCTAAATATTGACAATTTCATTGAGCGGAAAGAAGCCCGCAAAATGGACTTGTTCACACAGTTTGCGATGGTGGCTTGCGACGAAGCTTTAAAAGATTCTGGTCTTGATCTCCCTTCGCTGAATATGGATCGAATCGGAGTAATCTGGGGCTCCGGAATCGGAGGACTCATCACCTTCCAGGAAGAAGTAAAGTCTTTCGCGAAAGGTGACGGAACCCCCCGGTTTAATCCGTTCTTCATTCCGAAAATGATTCCTGATTTAAGTGCAGGTCATATTGCAATAAAGTACGGATTCAGGGGACCAAACTATGCGACGGTATCCGCATGCGCCTCCTCATCTAATTCGATTTACGATGCCTTCACACATCTTCGACTCGGAAAAGCAGATATCATTGTAACGGGTGGATCCGAAGCAGCCGTATGCGAAGCAGGGGTAGGAGGATTTAATGCACTCAAAGCTTTAAGTGAACGGAACGATTCCCCGGAAACAGCTTCTCGTCCTTACGATAAAAACCGCGACGGTTTTGTTCTTGGGGAAGGCGCAGGTTGTATCATCCTGGAAGAATACGAACATGCTAAAGCCCGGGGCGCAAAGATTTATGCTGAGATTCTTGGTGGCGGCATGACCTGCGATGCATACCACATCACTGCTCCGCATCCGGAAGGTGCCGGAATTACCCGTGTTATGGAACTCGCACTTCAGGAAGCCAATCTCAAGCCATCAGATATCGGTTACGTGAACACCCACGGTACTTCTACGCCACTTGGTGATGTCGGTGAAATCCGTGCGATTCAAAAAGTCTTTGGTGAAGAAATTTCCAAAGTGAATATTTCTTCTACCAAATCGATGACCGGACATTTACTTGGAGCTGCCGGAGCGATTGAATTGATCGCTTGTCTGCTTGCCCTTCGGGAAGAAGTTATTCCTCCAACGATTAACCATTTTGAGGATGATCCGGAGCTTGATCCTTCCATCAATCTAACGTTCAATCAGGCTCAACGCAGAGCAATTACTTATGCGCTGAGCAATACCTTCGGCTTCGGAGGACATAATTTTTCAATCATTCTTGGTAAAACAGCGTAAGCCCCGACACCGTGTGGCGCCGTCTGATAAAAACCGGCACTGAATCCAGTAAACAAAAGGACCGCAAACTCAGTGTAGCGGTTCGGACCATTACGGGCCTTTCTCCCGGTAATCTGGAATTATACCGGTTGGCCACGCTCCACAGCTCTAAAGGAACGGAGGTAAATGGATTCCGTCAAAACAACGAACGACTGGAGTACCTTGGCGACGCTATTCTCGGTGCAGCAGTAGCCGATTTTCTTTTTAAAAAATTTCCTTTTCGTGATGAGGGATTTCTGACTGAAATACGTTCCCGAATCGTAAATCGCGAGTCTCTAAATCAAATTGCCTTTAAAATAGGTCTCGATGTTATTGTGGATTGCGACACGCGGAATGGATCTCTCCAACGAGTGATTTTGGGTAATGCACTTGAAGCTTTAGTTGGTGCCGTTTACCTGGATAAGGGATACCTCGTCACTCGAAAATTCGTAATCGACAAACTCATTCAGCCTTATTTGAATTTAGAAACAGTAGTTCAGGCTGAAAGTAATTTTAAAAGTAAGCTGATAGAATGGGGGCAAAAAGAGGGTAGGGGCATTCGTTTTGAGGTCCTCGATGTACGCCAGGGTCGGAAGAAAAGAGAATTTAATTGTCAGGTATTTGTAGGCGAAGAAGCTCAGGGGACTGGATTTGGTCTTTCAAAAAAGAAAGCTGAGCAGGATGCTGCCCAAAAAACATGCCTAGCTTTGGGCATCCTATGAGAACCCTACGGATTGCCGGAGCAGCGCTGAATCAGACACCCATTGATTGGAACCATAACCTTGGAAATATCCGAGGTGCTTTAGCTCAGGCTAAAAAAGAATTTGCTGATCTGATCTGTTTCAACGAGCTCACCATTACCGGCTACGGGTGCGAGGATATGTTTCTAAGCGACTGGTTGTCCCAAACAGCTTGGTCCAAATTAGAGGAACTCATTCCCGAAA
>JBMSPY010000187.1:0-4941 GCA_049423005.1 Cyclobacteriaceae bacterium | reverse complement strand
AACCGAGTAGGATCCATCTACCACATCTCTTTTTTCGGTACTGGCCGGAAGACCAATGTGCAGCCCGCGTACCGTTTCAATCTTTTCAAGTGATCGTATTCCCTGGATGAGTTTATCCCGATCGGCTGTGGATTCAGGATTCTTTAGCCAAAAAAAGACGTGATGCGCAAGTGAAGGGAATTTTGGTTTCATTGTTTTTGCATGGGTTTTCTGACCGGTAACAAAAATTCCTGCGAGTACTAAAAAGAATCTTCTGGAAATACTGGTCATGGTTTGAGGTTTCTTCAAAAATAGAGGTTCCAAACTTTAGAGGCAATTTCCGGCAACGGTAAAGGTTGATCAAAGTCAGATTTTGACATGCCTGAGATCATGCCTCGACCTGCCAGTCTTCCCTAGGTTTGGTTGTTCAATTCCAGAAAACCATGAAAAAGATTTTGATTCCCACTGATTTCTCACGTCCAAGTATGGCTGCTGTGGAAACGGGAATAGAACTGGCAAAACGTGCGGGGGCTACTGTAACCTTACTTCATATTGTAGAGCAGGCTGTCGCGGATTCCTACACCATTTCAGGTGAAGGTCATCCGAATTCATTGGAAGAAAAAATATTTACAAATGAAATGATTTTAAAGTCCCGCGCACAATTGGAAAAAGTGGTTATGGATCCCCGGTTTAAGTCGGTTACAGTAAATGGTGAGCTCAGACTAGGCAATCCTTTCCATGGCATTAGAACCATAATTACCGACCATCAACCGGATCTGGTGGTAATGGGAACACGGGGAAACAATAGTCTGGAACGTATGCTGATTGGAACCAATACCGAGCGTGTCGTGCGAACCATGGATTGTCCGGTTTTAACGGTTCATAAATCGCCTGCTCATTTTGATTTTAAGAACATTGTATATGCCACTTCGATGTCTGAGGATGAAGAAAAATTTGCAAGGGTTGCAAAGCGGACCCAGCAATTTTTTGGTGCCACCATTCATCTGGTTCGAATTAATACGCCTGGTGACTTTCAGCGAGACCGTTCGGTGAAGCAATACATGCAAAAGTTTGCTAAAAAGTTAGGTCTTAAGAATTACACGTTGAACGTTTATAATGATTTGTCTGCGGAAGAAGGCATTATTTATTTCGCCGATGATATTAAGGCTGATTTGATTTGTATGGCTACGCATGGACGAAGTGGTTTCGCGCATGTTTTGGCGGGAAGTGTAGCTGAGGATGTCGTCACACATTCACGTCGTCCGGTTCTTACTTGGGTTTTGCCGCGTTGAGCACTTCTTTTAATTTTTTATCTTTTCCGTCGGATGACGGATTACTACGCGTTGTTGAAAGTCGAGCGTTCGGCCAGTGCCGCCGAAATTCGTCAGGCCTATCGGCGGATGGCCATACTGCTGCATCCCGATAAAAATCCTCATCCCGATGCTACGGAAGGATTCCGCGCGATTACTGAAGCGTGGGAAGTTTTGGGAGATCCCTTTAAAAAGGCACTGTATGATCAGATGCTCAACGAGGAGGAGGTCGTGCAGCGTCAGACTCATCGGGATCCGGCCTACCGACGACCCTTTCGCCCGCGATACTCCAAACCCGAACCGCCTCCTTACCAGTTTTTATACCCTTATTCCATTTGGGTGGTTTGGATTGGTGTGTTGTTTGTGGTTTTTCTTTCCATCGATTACTTACTGCCGGAAACAGTGATTCAGGATGAAGTGATTCGAGATCAGCGGTCGCTACACTACCATACTTTATACACAGCGCATGGACAATCGTTTGACGTGTTGTACCCGCAGAACAAATTTTTTCATCGCGAACCGGAGATTACCATTCGTGTTTCTCCGTTATTAGGTTTTTTAAAAGGTATTGAAACTCGGTCGGGTACCTTTAGGTTGGGAAATTTGCCTTCGGTGTATATGAATTTTGCCTTTGCGCCAGTATTGTTGGGATTGCTTACCCTGGTTGCTTTAATTTTTATGGATAAAAATGGAGAAGCTCAGTTTAATGCAGCTATCGTTCTGGTGCTGCTGATGTTGTTGAATATGATTTTCTTTGTATGGTCTAAATGGTAATGTGATTATGAAGAAAAACGATTGGAAAAAGAGGGAAGGGGTGGTTTACTCCACGGATAAAGATTTTGGCTTTCAATATTCAGGAGATTCGGAACAGGATACGTTAGCTCCCCGCGATCAGAACCTCCGGGTGACTCTCGATAAAAGTGGGCGTGCCGGAAAACAGGTTACGCTTATATCCGGTTTTGTAGGAAAATCAGAGGATCTGGAGGCATTGGCTAAAGTTTTAAAAAATAAATGCGGAGTAGGTGGTAGTGCCAAAGACGGGGAGATTCTCATTCAGGGCGATCACCGGGAAAAAATTAAAACGATACTGGGTTCACTTGGTTACCGATGCCGGTAAAAGCTGTTTGAAGGTTGTTTCCAATCTTCTATATTTCACTTTTAAACCTTAACGCTTCGACATGGTTTCACGCAGAAGATTTATTCAGCAAGCCGCTACCTCTGCTGCTGCTTTTACAATTGTTCCACGTTTTGTTCTGGGTAAAGGGTTTGTTGCGCCAAGCGATACCTTATATATCGCCGGTGTGGGTGTTGGTGGTAAAGGAGTAACTGATCTGACTGGTTTTGCGGGTTCACCTGATGGAAAGACAAAGGGACACCCTAAAGCCCGAGTGGCTATCCTTTGCGATGTTGACGATCGCCAGGCTGTGAAATCAAAGGAGAATTTTCCTAAGGCCAAATACTACAGGGATTTTCGCGTCATGCTCGATAAAGAGGCGAAGGGAATTGATGCTGTTTCCGTTTCGACAACCGATCACACGCATGCGGTTGTTGCCATGGCTGCGATGATGCGCGGTAAGCACGTTTATGTGCAAAAGCCGCTTACGCATAATATTTGGGAGGCCAGGATGCTGACCGAGGCTGCAGCCAAATACAAGGTGGTTACTCAGATGGGCAATCAATATGCTTCTGCTGATCCTGCCCGTCAAATCAAAGAATGGATTGATGCCGGATTGATCGGAGATGTAACAGGCGTTCAGGCATGGACCAACCGACCGGTTTGGCCACAGGGCATTCCTGCTCCGACCGGAAAATTTGATGTTCCTGCTGAACTTGATTGGGATTTATGGATCGGTCCTTCGCAAATGATTGACTTCAATCCCGCTTACTTGCCGTTTAACTGGCGAGGATGGTGGCAGTTTGGTACAGGTGCTTTAGGTGATATGGGTTGTCACATTATGGACGCGGCCTTTCGTTCTCTTCCGATTGATTATCCATCTGAAGTAGAGTGTAGCTCCACAACAGCCTGGGAAGGATTTTTCCGTGAGGCCAACTACAAAGAAAGTTGTCCTGCCTCTAGCATCATTCATTTGAAGTTCCCGCGTAAGGATGGAAAGGGAAATATCATGCTGACCTGGATGGACGGAGGTCTGATCCCCAAACGTCCTGAAGAATTATTGCCGGATGAAAAAATGGGTGACGGCACCAACGGTTTCATCTTCGAAGGAACGAAAGGGAAAATTATGGGTAGCTACAACATTCCTCCGAAACTTCTCCCTACCTCTCGAATGAATGAGGTAACCTTCCCGAATCCGACTATACCAAGAGTAGAAGGACAAGAGGCTGGTCATTACACACAATGGGTGGAGGCTTGTCTTGCAGGATATGGAAAAATGCAGGTGAGTTCGCCATTTGAATTTGCCGGTCCGTTCACGGAGGCTGTTCTCATGGGTAATTTGGCCATTCGCTCGTATTCCATGAAAGAGAACAATCAATACCCTGGTCGCAAGAAGTTGTTGTGGGATGCCAAGAATATGAAGATCCTGAATTTCGAACCGGCCAATCAATTTGTTCATCCGCCTTACCGTCAGGGTTGGGGTTGGAGCTGATTCAAGTTTTGAGGTCTGAATGGTTCATTTAAGCTGTTTGGTGCTAATTGATTAATTTTACTTTTTAATCACACTGAACGTGGCCGGTCCATTGTTTTCCATTAGTCCTGTAGATGGCCGTTACGCGTCCCAAACAGGGGAACTTGGGCCTTACTTTTCTGAATTTGCCCTTATCAAGTACCGCGTCCGAGTAGAGATCGAATATTTTATTGCCTTGTGTACGGTTTTGCCTGAGCTACAACATTTGTCGGCGTCAGACCCTGCGGCACTTCGAAAAATATGGCAGGAGTTTAGTCCTGCTGATGCAGAGTGGGTTAAGGAAAAGGAGCGGGTCACCAATCATGATGTAAAGGCCGTTGAGTATTTTATTAAGGGACGCTTCGATGAGCTTGGACTAAATAATGAGCGCGAGTTCGTTCATTTCGGACTGACCTCACAGGATATCAATAACACGGCTATTCCTCTTTCCCTAAAAGAGTTTATGGCAGAGAAATATGCTCCTGGTTTGGAGTCTGTGGTAAGCAGGGTAGAGCAGTTAGCGGAGCAATGGAAAGATGTGCCTATGCTGGCGCGTACTCATGGACAGCCGGCTTCTCCAACGCGTCTTGGAAAAGAGCTTTTGGTATTTGCACAACGAATCCGCGAGCAAATTAACTTGCTTAATCAGATTCCTTACGCTGCGAAGTTTGGTGGAGCCACTGGCAATTTCAATGCACACGCTGTGGCGTATCCTGAAATCAACTGGCATACTTTTGCTGAAAAGTTTGTTCGGGAAAACCTTGGACTGTACCGCAGTTATCCGACTACGCAAATTGAACACTACGACCATCTGGCTGCTACGTTTGACAATATGCGTCGGATCAATACGATCCTAATTGATCTATGCCGGGATATCTGGACCTACATTTCAATGGGTTATTTCAAGCAGATTCCGGTGGCCGGTGCAACCGGTTCGTCGACCATGCCACACAAGATCAATCCGATTCGTTTTGAAAACGCGGAATCAAATCTTGAACTGTCAAACGCAATTCTCGATTCGCTTGGTG
>JBMSPY010000186.1:0-4946 GCA_049423005.1 Cyclobacteriaceae bacterium | reverse complement strand
GTGAGAAGTACGAGTTACCGGAAATAGGTAATCCTTCTCCCGGTGAAGCTGATTTCACTAAAGTTATTGCTGTAGGAAATTCGGTGGGAGCTGGATTCATGAACGGCGCATTGTATGTAGCCGGTCAGAATAGTTCCTATCCAAATTTAATTACCACTCAAATGGCGGTAGTTGGCGGAGGCTCTTTTAATCAACCCAGTCTTGCTGAAGCAGCTGTTAATGGTTGCTTTAACCCGACCGGAGGTTGCACCTTGGGCCGACTTTATTTGAAACTGGTAAACGGTAGCCCTGCACCAACTCCTAAAACGCCGGGCAACGTGGAGTCCCTAGCACCATTTGGTGGTGATAAGGCCTCACTGAATAACTTCAGCGTACCTGGATTGACCATCCAGACAGCTTTACTGCCTCAAACAGGCGGACCAGCTGCTGCTAATCCTTTCTACAATCCTTACTATGCACGATTTGCCAGCAATCCTGGAACGTCTACAGTAATTGGAGATGCTGCAGCGGCCATGGCCAGTGGAGGAACATTCTTTTTATACTCCCTTGGTTCAAATGATGTATTGGGCTATGCCACAGGTGGTGCGTCTAATCCTGCCCTTCTTACCAGTGAAGCAGCTTTTTCAGGAGCACTAACCGCTGGAGTTGGAGCCTTGTTAAAGGCCAATCCAAATGCAAAAGGCGCGATAGCAAACATCCCTGATGTAACCGAACTGCCTTTCTTTAACACCGTACCCTTTGCTCCAATTCCACTTTCAGCTGCTCAGGTTTCAGCACTTAATGCAAACTTTACCGGATATAACGGTATCCTCGCAGCATTGATTGCAAATCGGGTTGCTTTTGGAATATCTGAAGCTCTTGCAGCAGAGTTGGCCGGAAGAACCATCACTTATCAGACTACTACCAATTCAGCAACGACCAATAAAATTCTGATCACTGATGAGACTTTGACAGACATTGAGCCTTACCTCAACATTCTGTTAAGCCTGAACCAAATTACAGCAGGTCAGAAGGCAGCTTTACAACCCTACCGCCGGGTTCGTCAAACACGTTCAACTGATTTGATCAACCTCACAACCTCCAGTGTAATTGGAACAGTTGTTGCCAGCAACCCTAACTTTTTGAACGGAATCTCTGTTCCGCTGGGTTGGACTCCTGCTTCTACCGCAGGTGCAGACGTAAGCGATCCTTTCTTGTTGATTCCTTCTGAGACAACTGAAATCAAGAATCGCATTACAGCATTTAATAACACCATATCCTACTTCGTAAGTTCTACTTTCGGAGATCCTATGGTTTTAATTGACGTATTCGGTGCCTTAAAGGCTGTTAAAGCAGGAACTGCTTCCTACAAGGGAAGCACCCTATCTGCTTCAATTGCCCCTCCGTTTGGAGTCTTCTCCCTCGATGGAGTACATCCTAATGCACGCGGAAATGGTTACATCGCTAATTTGTACATCAATGCCATCAATTCGCGATGGAAGTCTGAAATACCATTAGTGGATATCAATAGTCTTCCAGGTAATGAACTTCCTATTCCTTAATAGGTTACCTGAGTAACAAAAAAAAGACCGCCAATAATGCCGGTCTTTTTTTTGTCGCTACAACATGCTGCTTAGAAAAGTTCCTTTGCGATGCGATAAATTGGGTCACTCTTACCCATAGAGTAATAATGAAGAATAGGGGCACCAAACTCCATCAATTCTTTTGATTGCTGAACAGCCCAGCGAATCCCCACTTCTTTAACGGCCTGGTTGTCTTTGCACCGTTCCACCTCCTCAGCCAATACTTCAGGGATATCAATGTGAAATACAGTAGGTAATACGCTAATCTGAGTCTTCGTAGTAATGGGCTTTAAACCTGGTATAATGGGTACATTAATTCCTGCTTCTCGACAGTTTTTAACAAACTCAAAATACTTCTCATTATCAAAAAACATCTGCGTAACAACATATTCAGCTCCGAGATCAACCTTGTGCTTAAGATACTTAAGATCCGTCTTTAGATTAGGAGCCGCAAAATGCTTTTCCGGGTAACCCGCTACGCCAACACAAAAAGAAGAAGGATTTGGGCTTTGAAGTTCCTCATCCAGGTAGATTCCCTTATTCAAATTAACAACCTGCTGAACCAACTCAGATGCATAGGCATGACCATTTGGGGATGGTGCAAATCGACCCTCCGGCTTTACGGCGTCGCCTTGTAGGGCAAGAACATTATCGATTCCCAGGTACTGCAGGTCGATGAGCGCATTTTCGGTTTCCTCTCGGGTAAATCCTCCACAAATGATGTGAGGAACGGGATCAACTTTATAATGATTTTGAATGGCCGCACAGATACCAACAGTGCCCGGCCGTTTGCGAACGGCGATCTTCTCTAAAAGACCATTCTCCCGTTTTTTAAAGACATGCTCTTCCCGATGATAGGTAACATCGATGAATGGTGGCTTAAATTCCATTAACGGATCAATGGCATTAAACAGCGTGTTGATGTTCTCGCCCTTAAGCGGAGGAAGAACCTCAATACTAAAGAGTGTTTTGCCATTGGCGCAACGAATGTGGTCTATAACCTTCATAACTATTTTTTTAAGACGCTGTATTCTTTACATCAAAGTGTCAGACAGAATAACTTAAAACCGGGGCTAACCAACGCTCACATTCCTGCATCGTCATACCTTTCCGATTGGCGTAGTCTTCTACCTGATCTTTTGAAATTTTTCCTAATCCAAAATAACGGGATTGTGGATGGGCAAAATAATAACCGCTCACAGAAGAAGCCGGCCACATGGCCATGGAGTCGGTAAGGGTTAAGCCAGCTTCCTCTGCTTTAAGCAGTGAAAAAATCTTCTTCTTTTCAGTATGATCCGGGCACGCCGGATAACCAGGTGCAGGTCGGATGCCAATGTACTGTTCATTGATTAACCCTTCGTTATCCAATGATTCATCAGCAGTATAGCCCCAAAATATTTTTCGTACATCCTGATGCAAACATTCTGCAAAAGCCTCTGCCAAACGATCGGCGAGTGCCTTAACCATAATCTCTGAATAATCATCCTTTATCTTGCGGTACTCACCAACCAGGTCATCTAACCCCACCCCAGCAGTTACCGCAAATAGACCAATGTGATCCTTTTCAGGAGCAATAAAATCAGCAAGACAAAAGTTAGGAGCACCCTTAACTTTACTATTCTGTTGTCTAAGAAAATTTAATGTCTCCACCGAATGACCGCTACCATCCTCGAGAAGCACATCATCACCACGACGCGAAGCATTCCAAAATCCGAGTACGGCCTTAGGTTGGAGCAGCTTTCCGGAAATAATTCGATCTAATTGTTTCTGGGCATCTGCAAATAGCTTGGTGGCCTCCTGACCAACAATTTCATCCTTTAAAATTCCCGGATAGCGACCTGCCAACATCCAGGTTTGGAAGAAGGGCGTCCAGTCGATGTATTCTGCCAATCGATCCAGCGAATAATCGTCCAGAAGTTTACGACCTGTAAAAGAAGGTTTTTTCAGATTTTGTTGAGACCAATCAATTTGGACAGGATTTTCCCTGGCCTCCGAAATGGAAATAAGATTTTTAGCAGACTGCTTTAAACTATGCTGCTGTCGAAGAGATTCATACTCTGATTTTATGTTTGTCTTGAACGGACCAGCTGAATCTGGATTAATCAGTTCACTGGTTACAGGAACAGACCGCGAAGCATCCAAAACATGAACAACTACCCCGCTGTAAGCCGGATCAATTTTTACCGCGGTATGCAGCTTAGAGGTAGTGGCTCCGCCAATCAGAAGTGGAATGTTCATTTTTTCCCGCTCCATTTCTTTGGCTACAAAAACCATTTCATCCAACGACGGGGTAATTAGTCCGCTCAGACCGATTACATCTACATTTTCTCGCTTGGCTGTTTCAATGATTTTCTCCGGCGGAACCATAACACCAAGATCAATGACCTCGTAGTTGTTACACGCGAGTACTACTCCGACAATATTTTTGCCGATATCGTGAACATCACCCTTAACTGTGGCCAACAAAATTTTAGCTGCACTACGGGCTGTCTCTTTATTTTTTTCTTTTTCAGCCTGTAGAAAGGGTTCCAACCAGGCCACCGAACGCTTCATCACCCGGGCACTTTTCACAACCTGGGGCAAAAACATCTTACCGGCTCCAAAAAGATCCCCAACTACATTCATTCCAGCCATCAACGGACCTTCAATTACCCTTAATGGTGTACCGTATTTATTAAGCGCTTCTTCGGTATCCTGATCAATAAAATCAATGATACCACGAACCAATGAATGGGTCAGTCTTTCCTCTACGGCTGCCTCACGCCAGGCCAAATCAGCTTCCTTCTTCCTTGCTTCTCCCTTAACCGTTTCAGCAAATTCGAGCAATCGCTCGGTGGCATCGGCACGTCTGTTTAATAAAACATCCTCAACCCGCTCCAGCAAATCCTTTGGAATGTCATCGTAAACTTCCAACATGGTAGGATTTACAATTCCCATATCCATGCCGTGTTTAATTCCATGGAACAAAAAGGCTGAATGCATGGCTTCCCGGACTTTTTGGTTTCCGCGGAAACTGAAAGAAACATTACTTACTCCACCACTAACGTGAGCATTCGGCAGGTTTTCACGAATCCATTTAGCCGCCCGGAAGAAATCTACAGCATAATTTCTATGCTCCTCAATACCCGTAGCGACAGGAAAAATATTTGGATCAAAAATGATGTCTTCTGAAGGAAATCCGATTCCAGTGAGCAGATCGTAGGCTCGTTTGCAGATGGAAATCCTACGTTCATAGGTATCGGCTTGTCCTTTTTCATCGAAGGCCATTACTACTGTTGCGGCACCATACCTACGAACCAGTCTGGCCTGACGCAAAAAATCTTCCTCTCCGCCTTTAAGACTAATAGAGTTTACGATTCCCTTGCCCTGAAGGCATTTCAATCC
>JBMSPY010000185.1:0-4963 GCA_049423005.1 Cyclobacteriaceae bacterium | reverse complement strand
ACACATTAGAAAATACCAAGAGCTCTTTGAGACTGAGAGTGCTCTATCAAAAGAGCGCTTGTGATCCCCATACTGGCGGCATAGCGTAGTCCTTTCCGTAAGGCATTGAGTTTTGCTTGGCGCGTTGGATCGGGGATGAGTCTGGAAACGAGACCCATTGCAGACTCTTTTAAGAGACCTGTTGGTTCACCACTTGCGTCGAAAACGATTTCACCAAATCCGGTATAACGGGTTCCACGTTTTATTCCGGCTAAGGCTAAAGCAGCTTTATTCGCATATCCGCTATGGCCATCGTAGGCACGCACGAACAATGGCTTTTCGGTTTGAATACCATTCATGGAATCGTGGTCGGGCAGACCATTGGGATAGAACGTGTATTGCCAACCGCGACCGGTAATCCATTTGGCATCCGGATTTTCGCGGATGAAGGTGTTGGTAATCTCATCCACCTCTTTTGCGCTTTTGGCTGGAGTGAGCTCAACCTGGGTGAGCCCCATGGAGCCTCCCAGGAAATGAATATGGGCATCGTTGAATCCTGGGATAATCAATTGGCCACGAGCATCCATCACCTTTGTTTCTGAACCAATGAAGGAACGAATGGTGCGCTCATCGCCAGTCTCGGTAATGGTATCTGCTGAGATGGCTAGTGCCTGAAAGAAAGGTGTACCCGGAATACCCGACCAGATTTTACCGTTAACAATAACCACATCAGCCGGTTCAGGTGATTGGCAAGCAGTGATTAATAAAAAGAGAAGGGAAGCAAGAAGACTCTGGCGCATATGGGTTCGGGTTCTTTTTCCAGAAAGTTAGCTAAAAGACCGTCTGAAGGAACTAAATCAGCCCATAGGAACTCCCGGGCATAAGGATTCCGCTAAGCAATTCTTTAAATTTGTGCATGTCGAATAATACCCTAATCGCCCCCTCTATTCTGGCAGCTGATTTTGCCAATCTTCAGAAGGAAACCGAAATGATCAACCGCAGTCAGGCGGATTGGATTCATGTGGATGTTATGGATGGTGTTTTTGTTCCTAACATTTCTCTGGGTATACCGGTTGTTTCAGCCTTGAACCGCCACGCCAAGAAGCCATTGGATGTTCATCTCATGATTGTGGAGCCGGAGAAATATGTGGAAGCCTTTGCAAAGGCTGGTGCACGGGTAATTTCCGTACATGCGGAGGCCTGCCATCATCTACACCGCAATATTCAGCAGTTAAAGTCGTTAGGTGTACAAGCTGGTGTGGCCATCAATCCGCATACTCCAATACATATTCTTGAAAATGTAATTCAGGATATTGATTTGGTTTGCTTGATGTCGGTCAATCCTGGCTTTGGAGGACAAAAATTCATTGAAAAAACCTTTGAAAAAGTGCGATCACTTAAGTCACTCATCCAGTCTACAGGTTCAGCTGCTTTGATTGAAATCGATGGGGGGGTGAACCAGGAAAATGCCGGGCCTCTGGTATCGGCAGGAGCAGATGTATTGGTGGCCGGGAATTTCGTTTTTAATTCATCTGATCCCGAACAGGTAATATCTGGCTTAAAAAGATTAAATGCTTAACCTTTACTTTATAAAGTATATTTAACACATTGATAAACAGTGTGTTATTCAATTTAAACTGATGTCAAAACTTCGGCCTTCAGGGATATTATTCACACTGATTTTATCCATTTCGATGGGAATGCATCTTCAGGCACAACAACAGTTGGAATTTCCATTAGAAACCATTTATGCCGATGTAGAAGAACGGTTTTTTAGAAAAATCATCAGTCGAGTCACCTTTAGTTTCAGCTCCGGTTGGGCTGATCACCGTTTCAATCACCAAATTGATGGTGTTGGTATTTATCAATCGGATTCGACCGGTCCACTACTTATCGGAACCGATAACCCCCGACCAGGCTCTGGTGTTTCTGGTTGGACAGCAAAGCCACAGGTAGTTTCCATAAAGAGCAAGCCAGCTTGGGGTGAATTTATTTCTAAAACCGATACATCCTTTCTTTTCTCCTCCAGGACAAAGGGACGACCATTCAACATCGACGCAACGGTAAATTTTAAGTCTTTCACATTTGGTTTAGGCTTTGGTTATGACCTCATTGCGAATCATAGGGTATATCAAACAGTGCCTGCTGAAGGAGCTAATATTCCTCCATTGGCGACGAATCTGATCAGGCCTACTCCTTTTTCTTCAGGAAATGTTGCCATTCGGAAGTATTATTTTGTCCTGGGCTATGATGTTTACCGATTAAGGAAATTTGTTTTAAGAGCGGATGTCCGTGGTGGTTTTATGGCCATGGGAAAGAATTTTGACAAGGCCTATATTCTTCCCGGAGATGTTTTGAATATGGGTTTGACCCTCAGGCGCGAGCTATCGGAATACTCCAGCATTTTTATTCGCCCCTCAATGGAAATGACATCCTATACCATTTCTCCTCCTGGTCTCGATGTCGATATCAACCATCAAATACGCACGGAATTCCTTTCAATCGGTTTAAATATCAACATCCCACCATTGCCTCGGTGTTACATTACTGCCTGTCGGACGCAGATTGATCATGCCCACGGAAACCGTCAATACCGCAGTCGGGTTCACCCATTTACACGGAAACAAAATCCAGGTTACGGGGAAAATAAAGTCAGGGTAAAAACCAACCGTGCAAAGACCCGAAAAGATGGTGCCGTACCCAGATAAAATCCCATTTTTTACCCCTTTTTTCCGAGTTTTTACGCCTTAAAATGCTGCCTTTTTCCTATTTTTAAGGCTATAATTTCAACTGTTAAAACCCTGTGGCAGAACAACCTGAAACACCCGGTCCTTCGAATGTAATACCCATCAATATTGAAGATGAGATGAGGGGTGCCTACATCGACTATTCGATGTCGGTGATTGTTTCCCGAGCGTTGCCGGATGTGCGGGATGGACTCAAACCCGTTCACCGCCGTGTGTTGTTTGGGATGCAGGAGCTGGGTTTAAATTACAATAAGTCGTATAAGAAATCCGCCAGAATCGTGGGTGAGGTACTTGGTAAGTATCACCCTCATGGTGATGGATCAGTCTACGATACCATGGTGCGTATGGCTCAGGACTGGTCCCTGCGCTACACGCTCGTTGACGGACAAGGTAACTTTGGTTCCATTGACGGTGATCCTCCTGCGGCCATGCGTTATACCGAGGCCCGACTTCGGAAGATCGCAGAGGAAATGCTCGCCGACATCAACAAAGAGACCGTTGATTTTCAGTCCAACTTCGATGACTCGCTGCAAGAGCCAAGTGTACTACCCGCTAAAATCCCCAATCTCCTGATCAACGGAGCATCGGGTATCGCAGTAGGTATGGCCACCAACATGGCCCCGCACAATCTCTCAGAAGTAATTGATGGCATTATTGCCTACATCGATAATCGGGAGATTTCCATTCAGGATCTGATGAAGGACATTCTAGCGCCAGACTTCCCAACGGGTGGAATCATTTATGGTATTTCTGGAATCCAGGAAGCCTTCCTGACCGGTCGTGGTCGGATCGTGGTGCGTGCAAAAGCCGAAATCGTTACCTCGCCAACAGGCAAAGACCAAATTGTAGTTACGGAAATCCCGTACATGGTGAACAAAGCGCAGATGATCGAAAAGACTGCCATGCTCATCAATGAGAAAAAGATCGAAGGTATTTCCGAGTTGCGCGATGAATCAGACCGCGAAGGTTATCGGGTGGTTTACGATCTGCGTAAAGACGCCATACCCAACATCGTTCTCAACAACCTATTCAAATACACTCAGCTTCAGTCTTCATTTGGTGTCAACAACGTAGCTCTGGTTAAGGGACGTCCACAGACGCTGAACCTGAAGGATTTAATTGTCCATTTTGTGGACCACCGCCATGAGGTAGTGATACGCAGGGCCAAGTTTGATTTGGCTGAAGCCGAAAAGCGGGCCCATATCCTACAGGGCTATTTAATTGCGTTGGACAATTTGGACGAGGTTATTGCACTCATTCGCAGTTCCCGCGATCCGGATGTCGCCCGTGTCGGCCTTATGGAGAAATTCGGACTTTCCGAAATTCAAGCCAGAGCTATTCTGGATATGAGGTTGCAACGCCTGACTGGTTTGGAGCGTGAAAAGGTTCAGCAGGAGTACAAGGAAGTCATGGAGCTGATTGATTACCTCAACAAGCTTTTGGCGGATGAAGGCATGCGGATGAACATCATCAAAGAAGAGCTTTCTGAGGTAAAGGAGAAGTACGGAGATAAACGCCGTACGCAGATCGTGCCGCACGAAGACGATATTACGGTTGAGGATATGATCCCGAATGAGGAGATGGTCATTACCATTTCGAATCAGGGATACATCAAGCGTACCTTATTGTCTGAGTACCGCACGCAGGGCCGCGGAGGTGTTGGTTCCAAAGGAGCTGCCACCAAGGAAGATGATTTTACAGAACAGCTATTTATTGCACAGGCTCATAACTATCTGTTGATCTTTACAGAGGCTGGTGATGTGTTCTGGAAAAAAGCATACGAAATTCCAGAAGGCAGCAAGACCAGTAAAGGACGTGCCATTCAAAATTTGATCAACATCAAACCTGGTGATAGGGTCCGTACCGTAATGAACGTTAAGTCCTTGGAGGAACAGGAGTACCTGGAAAACAATTTCGTCATTTTGTGCACTGAGAATGGTGTCATCAAGAAGACTTCCTTGGAGGCTTACTCAAGGCCTCGTGCTAACGGTATCACCGCTATCACTGTCCATGAAGGGGATCGTTTGCTGAACGCGGCCATCACCAATGGAAAAAATCAGATTATTATTGCCAAGCGAAGTGGTAAAGTAGTGCGCTTCAATGAAGAGGATGTCCGTCCGATGGGTCGTACTGCTGCAGGTGTTCGTGGCGTTACGTTGGAGGGAGAGGATGACCGCGTGATCGGTATGGTTTGTCTCAACCGAGATGATGCCAATCTGCTGGTCGTTTCCGAAAAG
>JBMSPY010000184.1:0-4973 GCA_049423005.1 Cyclobacteriaceae bacterium | reverse complement strand
GTGGATTGCGACTCTATTTTAGTGGTGGCGATGATTATGTAGATGGCATTGTTAACAATTTCATCCATTAGCTTTGTTATTCTTGCTTTTAGTTCGGCTGTTGAGAAATCGGACTGGTAGTGATGCTTTAGCTGAGCGTTACTGCATAGTGTCAGTGTGAGAAAGCATGCCAGCAGGGTTTTAGAAATGGAGGTATTCAAGGCTCTGGGTTAATTGGTTAAGATAAGGAATTTGGGGTTAGACTGGAAGGCTTGGGAGACTTAGTTGTAAGTAGATATCTGATGGTTTTATGAATATCAGAAAGGCAAAGCAGAAAAACTTCACTTCTCGATATAGGGTGAAGTTCCATTAAAAACTGTAAATTTTTGCTCCAATATTTCATCACCGGTTGACAGACGAAGCAAATAGGTTCCGGCTTCAATAAATTGATCGTAATGAATAAAGTAGGGGGAATCACTGGTTTGTTTCCGGGTAATCAAGTTCCACCGGTACTGGTTCATGCCTTTAAGACCATTTATGGCCGTGGTCCAAAGTTCTTTACCTGATTGATCATGAACAGAAAGTGTTATGGATTTTGATTCTGCCAGCCAAAAAGATAGTTCAGTCTTTTCTACTGTACGATAATCAGGCTCACCGCCGCTAGAATTAAACCACGGACGTTTCGCCTGATCAGGTTCAAAAAAGTAATTTTTTGAAATGGAAAGATCTTGACCTATCATTTTTTGAAGCGGTTTCAAATTGGTCTTATACATACCACGCCCATGTGTGCCAACAACAAGATCCTGGGTTGCTTCATGAATTTCAAGATCAGCAACTGCAGCTGAAGGCATATTTATACCCAGATAAGACCAATGATTACCCCTATCAATTGAAACATAAACACCACGGATTGTTCCTACATAAATGATGTTTTCATTGGTGGGATCCTCTTTTATAACGTTCACCGGCTCATCGGGCAAACCCGCTGCAATATTTTTCCAGGTTTTACCAAAATCTTCAGAGGAATAAACATAGCTTCTTAAATCATCATAATTTATTCCTGTCATGCACATGTACACGCGGGAAGGCCTATGAAGAGAAGGAGCGATGCTCCTGATATAATTATTGGCAATTCCCGCTGAATGTTCTTCCCATGTTTTGCCGTCATTGTCTGAAACCCAAAAAGCACCATGGTCGGTTCCGACATACAACAATCCCCTTGTTAAAGGCGATTCGGCGATGGTTCCTGCAGCAAATGATTTTTTTTCCTTTATTGATGATTGAGTCAGGTCCGGACTGATGGCTCGCCAGGAGTCACCCCTGTCAATACTTTTCATAAGGTAGTTTCCACCCTGATATAATGCCTTACTATTGTATTTTGACAGGAAGTATGGTGTCATATAATTGAATACGAGGGTATCTTTTGATTCCTTGGGAAGTACCGGCATAATGGAAACTGCAACATCCTTGGACTTATCCAATCGCAAAGCATCCCCATGCTGACGACTGTAGTAAATGATATTTTCATCCTCCGGATCTACCTGCGTAACACAACCATCGCCACCATCCCAGGGATCAATCCACACGTATTTCCAGGGATCCGGAAAGCGTGTATTTAATTCCTTAGGTGGGCCTGATACGGTTGCATCATCCTGAGTACCGCCGTAGATAACATATTTTTTTTGATCAATCGTGATGTCATAAAATTCCCCGACAGGAATGTTATTGTAGTGCATCCAGTTTAATCCTTTGTCGTAGCTAACAAAAAGTCCACCATCGTTACCCAAAGCAATGTGATTTGGGTTCGTAGGGTTAATCCACAATTCAGTTTGATCTAAATGAAGACCTTGGGCAAGACTTGGATTCATGCGTGTAACCTGCCCCCCGACAAAGTCAAAAGTTTTGCCACCATCCTTACTATGGGCAAGCCGGACACCCAAGCAGAACACTTCTTCGTCATCTTTTGGATTCAGGTACACATCGGTGAAATACCATCCAATTGTTGAGAATATTTTCAAAGGATCTTTATGGGTCTTTGTCCAGTTTCTGCCACCGTCAACGGTTTTGTATAATTCAGCAGAATGTCCTTGGGGGTAATTCAGATTATCGATCAGTGCGTACGCTTTTGCCGGATCCGTTGCAGAAACAGTCAAGCCAATCCGACCAATCTTAGGACCTGTCGGCAAGCCATTTGTACACAAATTCCATGTGGTACCGCCATCTGTACTCCGATAGACGCCGCTATTTTTGCCGCTGATGCCCGGGTACATTTCCCATAGTGAAGCGTACATGATTTGTGGATTGGAAGGAGAGATCACAACTTCATTGGCCCCAGTCATTTCATCCTTATATAAGACCTGCTCCCAGTTTTTGCCACCATTTATTGTTCTGTATAAGCCACGGTTTTTATTCTTTGACCAAAGGTGACCGAGTACACCAACAAATACAATGTCCGGATTAGCTGGATGCACTTCAATCTCTGCAATCGACCATGCGTCTTCAAGTCCGATCTGCCGCCAAGTTGTTCCGGCATCATCTGAGCGAAACATACCGGTACCGGGAAGCGTAAAATTCCGGGGCTTCTTCAGATTTTCACCGGTTGCGAGATAGATGATATTTGGATTAGACGGAGCCAACTCCACATCACCAATTGATGTGGACGATTTTTCCTCAAAAATTGAGTTCCAGGTAATCCCGTTATTGGTTGTTTTCCAAAGCCCGCCGGACCCAAAACCAACATACATGGTACCTGGATTTTTTGCATCAAGTTGCACAACATCAGCCCGTGCAGAATTAAGGACAGGTCCCAGAGAAATCCACTCCAGCTTGTAGAGTGTTTCATTCTTCATCTTCCGATAAGATTGAAAGGAAGACTCAAGCGGTGAGATGGGTTGTTGAGAAAAAGCTGCTTTCAAAAACAGCAGATAAATTATTGGCGTCAGTTTATTAAAGATCATGCTCAATACTTTCATAGTTACAGAATGTTAAAGAGCTACTTGTTTGTTTCAGTAATCGTTACAGGTCCCAAAAGTCCTGCAGTTTGCAGTTTGAATGGCTCATCGCCACCGGGCCACACTTCAGTTTTCATATAAGGCTGATTGGTTTTGCAAAAGCGATCCTTTGGCTCCAGTAACATATCGCCTGTTAACCTGTTACTCCACATATTAACAATTTCAATTTGCAGGTCATTGATGCCCGGTCTGACCAGGTGACTGATATTTGTCTGATAGGGCTTTTTCCATAGAATGCCTGCAGATTTTCCGTTGATAAAAACTTCTGCCAAGTCCCGTAAATCTCCCAGGTCAAGGTTGATTTGTCTGCTGTTTGATGTGGTCAGATTAAAGGAGTTATGATAAGTGGCCGTTCCGGAAAAATATTTGATACCTGGATTTTCAGATTCAGTCCATGAGATCAAGTTCTTGAAACCAGCTGATGGAGGAGCACCCCAGTCAGAAGGGAAAGTCACTTTCCAGGGTCCAGTAATTTCTATTTTATGGTCTGGTTTACTGGTAGCAAACTCGGACAGATCAATTCGATTTGTTTTTGTGAAAACAACAAAAATTGAACCATGGGCAGGTAGCTCAATTTCGAAACTTGTTGCCTTACCATTCCTGGAAAAATTAGTAATGCGGGAAATCGTGCCTGTTGATGCATCCCACAGCTCAGGAAACATACCGGTTACACGAAAGGTGGATAGGCCACGTATTGTTTCATCCTTTTCATTTCTCAGGAAATAAATTTCGCCTGTCTCTGTGGTGCGATGAATGAAGTCAATTTGTGAAGGTCCTGTAAATTTAAAATCAGGTTGAGTATTTAGTTTCTTCAAAACTTCATCGGCTGTAATTCCTGAAAATACACGACCGTTTCCGAATTTATTTTCAATTGGAGTTTTTCCATCTGCTGCGCCCCACAATTGATTTGAGATTTGGTTCAATTCAACAGTTTCTTTTTCCCAGTTCTTTAGACCAGGCACCATTAGAGGACGAGGTCCAACGATTGTGGCTCCGGCTTTCACCAGTTCACTGATTTTCTTCAGTACTTTCAAAGGCATGTGGTTTTGTTCAGGTAGAATCATCATGGCATAGCTCATGCCATCCGGTAAAATCAATCTGCCTTCTTTAACCGACATCCTGTTCAGGATTACATCGGAATTAATCACATCAAAATCATAGCCTTTCCCTAAACCTTTTATGCCAGGTTTCTCAGGAACATCATGAAAGAGTGGAAAAAAATTGGGGGCCTGATCTCCGTAATAGTAGCAGGCATCTCCTACAAATAATCCTTGCTGGAGCAAATAACTGCACCGCGCCAGATAGTCCATAAAAGGTTTGGATTTGTTCCACCACGTAGTACCTGGGTTCATGTCATAACCAGCATGATACGTTCGACCGGGTAAACCATCTTCCGGATTGGTACTCGCAAAGGTGTGGAAGGTAATGTTGTTAAGACCTTCACAAAAAGCGCGGTCCACTTCTTTCTTCATTTCAAATGGAGAATCTTTCCATCTTCTCCACGTTGTGAATGATTCGGCATCTACAATTTTTTTTCCATAGATGTGCGCTGCGCTGGATACTTCTTTAATTAAAAACATATTCCGGTGCTTGATCCAAAATTCACCTCGCGGCACCGATACACTGCCTAAGGCTTTCAGCGCATCTACGGGACAAGTATCCCAGATAGGAGGGCCGGGGCCTCCCGATTCAGAGACTAATTCCGCATTATACTTCTTTAGAAATTCGGTGCCGGTTTGATAATGAGAATAGATCAGTTGATCGCTTACCGTTTGCTTAAAATCGTAACGGAAACGATCGGTGCTGTTTTTAATATCCCATCCTGCCAACACCGGAAGATATTTTTCAAGGTCATAGCCTTGTCGCTCCATAAAGATGGAAGGAAAGGCATCGGTCCATGGAGTACCTTCAGAAAGCTCCATGCTGTCAAATTCAAAATAGGATAGTCCGGCGTCAGGTGAATTCTCAGGCGTTACACCGAGT
>JBMSPY010000183.1:0-4986 GCA_049423005.1 Cyclobacteriaceae bacterium | reverse complement strand
CGGTGTCAGAGCAAAAATTAACGCTTCCTTCCGGACTCCAGGTTGAACTAACATTGGATGAGGAGGGGTCAGGAGTTATGAATGTTAAGGCCACAGCCAGCCTCACAAATTTTTATACTATTGATTTTGGTGATGGATCACCGACGGAGCGCTCAGTTGATGGAGTATTTGAACACCGTTATGCCACAACCGGAACGTATCTCGTAAAGGTTAATGCACATGTAACAACCTTCGGTTTTATTTCAAGTGAAAAGACGGCTGACGTTTCTGTTAATCTTTTGAAGATCCCAACCGGAGGCCCGACCTCACCACTTTCCTATCCGGGGAAAACACTGGTTTGGCAGGAAGAGTTTAATGGATCATCGATTAACACGGCTGACTGGACATACGATATAGGAACAGGAAATAATGGTTGGGGAAATAACGAATTGCAGTACTACCGCACAGATAATGTTTCCTTGATCGATGGTAATCTTGTGATCGCAGCTAAAAAGGAGCCCTTCCTTGGCCGGGAGTTTACCTCAACAAGACTTAAAACTCAGGGACTTCGATCTTTTAATTTCGGTCGAATTGATGTTAGAGCAGCTATGCCGGAAGGGCAAGGACTGTGGCCAGCAATTTGGATGCTAGGCACCAATATTACTTCTGTAGGTTGGCCGCGCTGTGGAGAGATTGATATTGCTGAAATGGTTGGTGGTCAGGGAAGAGAAAAAACAGTTCTCGGTACAGTGCATTGGGACAATAATGGCACCTATGCAAGCTTTGGAGGAACCAGAACGCTAACCAATAGTACTCTCGCTAAAACGTTTCATATTTATTCCATTGAGTGGAATAGTCAGAGCATCAAATGGTACATTGATGATGTTCAATACCATGAGATTGACATCAATCCTGCAGAGCTAAGTGAGTTCAAAAACTCCTACTTCCTGATTCTCAACCTCGCAGTGGGTGGAAACCTACCGGGCAATCCAAATTCCTCAACCGTGTTTCCGCAGTATTTTATAGTTGATTACATCCGATACTTCAAATAAACTTTTATGAGCTCGAGACGTCTACTAATTCTCATGTTATTTCTGGTGCAATGTGCAGTAATAGCTCAACCACTCGAAGGTGAACGCTTGGTATGGTCTGATGAGTTTGACTATACCGGTAAGCCTGATGAGAAGAAATGGTTTTTTCAGACCGGAGACGGCTGTCCAAACCTGTGTGGATGGGGTAATCAGGAAAAACAAATCTATACGGATGTTCTTGAAAATGCCCGCGTCGAAGATGGTAAGCTCATCATTGAAGCGGTACGGAATGGAGAGCGCTGGACATCGGCCCGCCTCACCACAAAAACCAAAAAGAGTTTTACGTATGGCCGGATTGAATTTCGGGCAAAGCTTCCTTCCGGAATTGGAACATGGCCCGCATTATGGATGTTGGGAGAAAACATTGATACGAAAGGCTGGCCGGTCAGCGGAGAGATTGACATCATGGAACATGTTGGACGAAATATGGGAATCGTCCAGGCAGCCATTCACACGAATGCCATGCACGGCAATACCATTAATAAGGATACGGTAATTGTAAAGAATGTGGATCGGAAGTTCCATACTTATACCTTGAACTGGAAGAAGGATTGTCTTGAGTTTTATGTCGATGGAGAAAAATTCTACACCTACAGACCCGAAAAATTTGATGTGAATTACTGGCCTTTTGATCAGCCTCAGTACATTTTAATGAACCTGGCTATCGGCGGAACACTTGGCGGATCTGTGATTGATCCGAAAATGAACAAAGCAAGAATGGAGATTGACTATGTCCGCGTCTACCAATAATTCCAACTAACCAAATCTGAAAAAACCTAAATCTATTGCCTATATGAAAATTTTACGTTTTTTATTTCTGATGATTATTCTGGTGGTTACCGGAGCTTCGTTGCAGGCTCAGTCGTTACCTCTGGATTTTGAATCAACCTCAATTACCTACACCTTCACTGATTTTGAAGGAGGTGTAGTAACCCGAATCGCAAACCCACAGTCCAGTGGAATTAATACCAGTGGCTTTGTGGCTAAAATGGTAAAGAATCCGGGTGCAATCTATGCCGGTAGCCTGATTTCTCTGGCGCAGCCAATTGATTTCTCAGCCAACAGAATTTTCAAGGTCAAGGTATTCATGCCAAAGGTCGGTGCCAAAATGTTATTGAAGGTTGAAAATGCCACCAATGGTAGCATCAGTTTTGAAAAGGAAGCAGTAGGTTCTGTTGCCAATGCTTGGGAGGAATTAACTTTTGATTTTAGCACGATCAATACCACTAACAGTTATCAAAAGATTGTTTTCATTTTTGACTTGGGCACAGCAGGTGACGGCGGACCGAATTTTACCTACCTTTTCGATGATATTAAATTGGTCTCCGGGGGAACTATTCTCACACCTCCCACATTGCCTCTCGATTTTGAGTCTTCAACTGTTAATTATTCCTTTACCGATTTTGCTGGAGGCGCTGCAACGCGCGTCGCTAATCCACAGTCCAGCGGAATCAATACCAGTGGATTTGTTGGTAAAATGGTTAAGAATGCCGGTGAAGTTTATGCTGGAAGTTTGATTTCCCTGGCACAGCCGATTGATTTTTCTACCAATAAAATTTTCAAAGCCAAGGTGTACATGCCAAAAGTTGGCGCTAAAATGTTGCTGAAGGTTGAGAACGCTACTAACGGCAGCATCAGTTTTGAAAAGGAAGCAGTAGGCTCTGTTGCCAATGCTTGGGAGGAATTAACTTTTGATTTCAGCACAATCAATACCACAAACAGTTATCAAAAAATCGTACTCATTTTTGATTTAGGAACAGCCGGTGATGGTGGCCCAAACTTTACCTACCTCTTTGATGATATTAAACTAGTATCCGGTGGAGCGGTTCTCACATCTCCCACATTGCCACTGGATTTTGAGTCCACAACCGTTAATTATTCTTTTACCGATTTTGCCGGAGGTGTTGTGACGCGCGTAGCTAACCCTCAGTCCGGCGGAATCAATACCAGTGGATTTGTGGGAAAAATGGTTAAGAATGCCGGTGAGGTTTATGCTGGCAGTTTGATCACACTAGCACAGCCAATTGACTTTTCAAGCAATAAGATTTTTAAGGCTAAGGTGTACATGCCGAAGGTCGGCGCTAAGATGTTGCTAAAGGTTGAAAATGCGACGGATGGCAACATCAGTTTTGAAAAGGAGGCAGTAGGCTCTGTGGCCAATGCCTGGGAAGAATTGACATTTGATTACAGTGCCATTAACACCGCAAATAGTTATCAAAAGATTGTACTCATTTTTGATTTGGGTACAGCCGGTGATGGTGGCCCAAATTTTACCTATCTCTTTGATGATGTTAAGCTGGTATCTGGCGGCACTGTTCTGACGGCTCCGACCTTACCCCTTGACTTTGAGTCCACAACCGTTAATTATTCTTTTACCGATTTTGCCGGAGGTGTTGTGACGCGTGTAGCTAACCCTCAGTCCGGCGGAATCAATACCAGCGGATTTGTGGGAAAGATGGTCAAGAATGCTGGAGAGGTTTATGCCGGAAGCTTGATTTCCCTGGCACAGCCAATTGATTTTTCATCCAACAAGATTTTTAAGGCCAAAGTGTACATGCCTAAAGTCGGAGCTAAGATGTTGCTGAAGGTTGAAAATGCGACGGATGGCAACATCAGTTTTGAAAAGGAAGTAACCGGATCTGTGGCTAACGCCTGGGAAGAATTAACATTTGATTTCAGTACCATCAACACTGCAAACAGTTATCAGAAGATTGTCCTCATTTTTGACTTGGGTACAGTCGGTGATGGCGGTCCGAACTTCACTTATCTGTTTGATGACATAAAGCTTGGTCAGCTGAGTGGTACAACAGCTCAAACCATAACCTTCGGTACTATTGCCGATAAAACACTTGGTGACGCACCATTTACGTTGGCTGCAACGGCTTCCTCAGGTCTCGCAGTTAGCTACACTACCACAAGCGATAAGATTTCGATTAGCGGAAGTACCGTAACCATGACAAAAGCAGGACGGGCTGCCATTAAAGCGAACCAGGCTGGCAATGGAACCTTTGCCGCTGCGACTACCGTTGAACAAAGTTTTTGTATCAAACCGGCAAAACCCACAATCACGGTTACAAATGATGACTCAGAGGCGGTAACCCTAACATCGAGCGCTGCATCAGGCAATCAGTGGCTGCTTAATGGCTCTCCTATTACCGGCTCAACGGGCACATCAATTACAGTTTCTGACGCCGGAACATATAGCGTGCGTGTTCAGATTGATGATTGTGTTAGTGCAAATGCCACCGATATTCCTTTGGTGGTGACTGGTGATTTGAATGGCCGGAGAGGAGAATTTAAACTCTTCCCAAATCCAGCAACGGAATACCTGTCATTATCCGGTATTAAGGGAGCCATACAGGAAGTCCGTATAACCGATATGGCTGGTCGCGCCATGCGTCCTGCACAGATCCAAAAGACGGCTGACCGTGTCACGATATCACTGAATGAACTTCCTGAGGGCCTATACATTCTTAACATCAAATCGGAGTCGGGTAACCACCGCATGCGATTTATCAAGAAATAACTTATTCCTTAAACCTGAAATGAATATGAAAAACATATCAATCTCTCTTCGGTTTTCAAAACTTTTCATACTGGTGCTGTCTGCAGCACTATTCTTCTCTTCATGTGATGAAACCGACGAGCCCAAGCCCCACGCCTGGCGGTACCGTGACTATGTCATCCGGGCCTTCAACGCCGACAAGCCGTACGACCGGTTCCTGCGCGAGCAACTGGCGGGCGATGAGTTGCCGGACGGCGGTGACGACGGGCTGATCGCCACGGGCTTCTATCGCCTGGGCATCTGGGACAACGACCCGGCCGACAAGGAACTCGCGCTCTTCGACCAGTTCGACGACGTGGTGGCCACCACGGGGCAGGTCTTCCTGGGGCTCACCGTCGACTGCGCCCGTTG
>JBMSPY010000182.1:0-5016 GCA_049423005.1 Cyclobacteriaceae bacterium | reverse complement strand
TACGTAACCTCCGGGTCCGGAGCCAATCACAATAACATCAAATTTTGACATGTTAAGCGGTTTTTCTGTCGGTAATTTCAGGGCTCAATATTAGAACCAAAACACCTAAATATCCACATTCGGTCGGGTTAAAAATGCCGCTGAGCAGGTAGTTATCGCCTGCAAAACCCGTGTTCCTTCTTACCTTTGCCGGACCATCTAAACCAACAGAACAGAGATGACATTGCTCAAGAACAAAACTGCCCTGGTCACCGGGGCTTCCAAAGGAATCGGCCGGGCCATTGCGCTGCGCTTTGCTGCTCAGGGTGCCCATGTGGCCTTTACCTACCTGTCCAGTGTGGAACAAGGTCAAGCCCTTGAACAAGAGCTTCAGGCCTTCGGTGTAAAGGCTAAAGGATTTAGGTCCGATGCCTCCGATTTCAAACAAGCAGAAACCCTCATCAACGATGTAGTAGCAGAGTTTGGTTCATTGGACATTCTGGTTAACAACGCCGGAATCACAATGGATAATCTTTTGCTGCGCATGACAGAGGAATCCTGGGATAAAATCATGAATGTGAATCTGAAGTCTTGCTTCAATACCGTGAAGTCTGCCTGTAAGGTGATGATGAAACAAAAAAGCGGTTCCATCATCAATATGACTTCTGTGGTTGGACTGAAAGGTAATGCCGGACAATCCAACTATGCGGCCTCCAAGGCCGGCATCATTGGTTTCACCAAATCCGTTGCTCTGGAACTGGGCTCACGTGGCATTCGATCCAATGCCATTGCGCCTGGTTTTATTGAAACGGAGATGACTGGAAAGCTTGATGAAAAAGTAGTGCAGACCTGGCGTGACGCCATTCCGCTGAAGCGGGGAGGTACTCCTGAAGACGTTGCCGATGCCTGCGTGTTTTTGGCCAGCGACATGTCAACCTACATCACCGGTCAGGTGATACAGGTGGATGGCGGTATGCTAACCTAGAGTATTTAGCCGGCAACGGCTACTGAGAAATCCTGCGGCTGGAAATATTTTTCAGCCGCTTTTTTTATGTCTGTTGTAGTCAGTGCGTCGATTCGGTGAATGACATTCTGATAAAAATCAGAAGGAAGTTGATTGAGGTTGATGGTTTTGAGCTTATCGGTTGCCGCGAATATGGTATTGACATCGTTTTGCATCGAGCCAATAAAATGCTTGCGTGCAGTATCCAACTCCTCTACGGAAAGATTACCCAGATTCTGAAGTTCTTCCCGAATGGCTGAGAGAGCAGTATCCAGATTTTCTTTATTAACATCTGCACCAATGGTTTGGAAAACCGCCTGTTGCATATGTTGTATGCCCGAATAAATACCATAGGTTAGACCCTTCTCCTCGCGGATATTTTTCATCAACCGGGAACCGAAGTAACCTCCTAAAATGTGGTTCGTGAGTAAGAATACCGGAAAATCAGGATCTGTACGGACCAGTCCGCTCTTACCCATGCGAATGGAGCACTGAACAGCATCTTTCTTTTCAATCCGCTGTTCGCCTTTTAAAATGGAAGGTGCTGAAGGGGTCGCGCTGAGGAGCGTGCCCGTCGGCAGGCCTTCAGTTAGTGTACGAAGATCTTCTTGGGTAATGCTTCCCGCAACGAAAACGGCAAAAGGCTGGTAATGAGCTTTAAAAAATTCATTTAGGAGTGGTCCTGAAATAGCCTCAATGTCTTTCTCCATAACGGTAGTTCCGTACGGGTGATCTCCGAAAACCAATCCGCGAATAAGTTGACCAGCCAGATAGGCATTCTTTTCTTGATTGACTCTGAGGTTTTGTGTGAAAATCTCCTTGGTCAACCGCAATTCATCCTCATCAAATGAAGGTTCCTGGATTAACTCCAGATAGAGTGGAAGCACATGCTTCAGATTTCGGGTTAGGCTATACAACCCAACAGAGGACAGGTCCATGCCTGGACTGATTTCCAAATGAGCGCTGTGATAATCCAGATGCGCAGCAATCTGCTCAGCGGTATGATGTCTAGTGCCTTTCTCCAGCATCATCGCCGTGAAGTTGGAAATGGCCTCTTGTTTTTCAGTGATTTTTCCGGCGTGAAAGTACACTTCGATTCTTACGACCGGTTGCAGATCAGAAGCTACAAGCCAACCATTGAGTCCTTCCTTTTCCAGAAAGTGTTCGGGTTGAGGAAGCTGGAAGTGAAGGGTATGCTGCAGCGGGGGTGCAACGCGACGATCGGGCATTGGATCAGTTGAAGTCAGTTACAGAATCATCCTCGCGGGCGCGTTGTTCGGTCAGGAATACAATGGTAAAGCGAACTGTTTCAGCTAGTGCATTTTCACGCTTATTCATGGGCACCATGTAGGCCACATCAATTCCAAAATTATTGTGTCGAAAACCAACACCTCCGGTAGCATACTTGCGGTAGCCTTTTTCTTTTGATTCGTCGAAGTATCCAACTCGGAGAGCAAACAGATCATTATACCAGTACTCTGCTCCAGCCGATAGTATTAATTCCTGCATCTCCTCGCGGAAACCTCCTTGTGCATCCGTAAACGATCCAAACACACCTTTAAGCATTGGTTTGGATCGCGCATCCGGACCAGGGCTGGGAACCATGAGTTTGTTGAAATCCAGGGCAAAGGTGATGGAGTTCATCGGATCAATTTCTTTGCGTAAGGCGCCACCCAGTCTCAGGTTGGTTGGGAGAAAATCTTTGTTAAAACCGTCGGAGTAAGAAATCTTTGCGCCCAGGTTGGAAATTGCTGCACCCAATGTGAGTTCACTTCCACTTGCTTCAAATGGTCGGATGTAATACACACCGAAATCAGCGGCTACGGATTTGCCTGGTCTTGATTCCTGGTTGTTGGTGATCAGTGAACCGGTCAGGTTGGAATGAATATACCTGAGCGTAGTTCCTGCGCTTAGGTACTCGGTTAGCTTTCTGCTGTAGGTGATGTCAACTGCAAATTCCCGAGGATTGTAAATTCCGGTGATGGTTCCATTTTGGGAGGTGAATGTTACCTCTCCAAGATCAAAGTATTTCAGGCTAGCACCTACTGTTTGTTCCCGGTTGATCTTATAAAATCCACCGATGTGAAACAGATACATATCATCGATGATCTTAGCCAGCCAAGGAGTATAGGAGAGGGCCAGTCCTCTATCTTTTTCAACAAACGCCAGCTTACCTGCGTTCCAATAGGTCGAATTGGCATCAGGCCGGGTAGCCACACCAACGTCACCCATTCCGGCGGCACGCGCATCTGGGGTTATGGATAAAAAGGGTACACCGGTGGTAATTACCTTGTTGGTACTGTCCTGACCGATTAATCCGGGCGTTGTGGTTTGTGCAACCCCATTCAGGATTCCCAGAACAAATAACAACAATGCTATCAACCTCATAGAAGCCTTAAAATTAGTCAATTCAGAAGAACCACCTTTCCGGTACGGGCTCTTTTTAAGCCATACAGGGTTGAACGCACATCAGCACGCAAAAAGTATAGTCCGGAAGGCAATTTATTTCCCTGGGCGTCGGTACCATCCCATTCCTTAATTACGGTTTTTCCAGGCGCCAATGCTTGTTCAAAGTCAATTTTTCGGATCTGGCTACCGGTACGGTCGCTGATTATTAAAGTGCCTGCTAAATCATCACCGGGCCGGGTGTGTTCTAAATAAATAGAGGTAACGGATGTAAATGGATTGGGAAAACCATTCACCAGACTAACCTCCCAATTGCTCGCATCGACGGTAAATTCAATGGTTGCCGATGCTGAATTTCCTGCGAGATCATAGGCGATAACCGTGGCCTGGTGCAGGCCTTCTTCCAGTCCAAAAAATTGAAAACGCAGTTCTCCGAAATTTCCTTTTGACCCTTTGGCCGTGTAGTAAGGTTCGACATAGAAGCGGCGGTTATTGTCCAGGATGATTTCTAATCTTCGGTTATCGAATTGAGAGAGGTCAATACCATACTCATCATTAAAGCGGGCTACTAAAAAGGGATCCTTACCGGTTGGGTTTCCTTCAACATAGGTGGTATCGTTCATCCACAATTGAATTTGCGGAGCCTGGTTGTCTGCAAGTGGATAATTGAATGGGATGAGTGTGATGGGTATTTCAACACCTCCTGCATCTGGTGCGTTTTCGGAAGTGGCATGGACTAAAATTTTTCCGGTTGAAGGTACATTCTGTTCATTTGGAGGTGTGGTGAATGTGAACTTGAATTTACCGTTGTTCACTTCCGTCTCTCCGCGGAAAAGCACTTTCTCCCACTCTTCATATCCAAAGGGCTCGTTCTCGTCACCGAGTGTCGTAAAAGAGGTTGGTCTGTCAAACACCTCAATCGTTGCTTTACCCTGATAGCTGGCCATGACGGTTCCATTGTTTTTTATTTCTCCTTGAACCTGAATCTGCTCTCGTCCTGCAACGGTTTTGTTTCCGGCTGTTGAAATTAACGATGTGATTTGAACTTCTTTTTTCGGAAAGGCCAATTGCATGGATGGATCACCTAGAAGAATAAAGTTTCGGTTACCAATTCGGGTGTCGCGCGCATTTTTTGTGCGCATAAACATGGTTCCGAGTGCTGGAGTAGAATTATCGTTGGAATTAAAGAAGGCCTGATAGAGATCGCTGTTGAGGTCAAAATTGGTAGCGGAGCTGACTGGTCTTGAGCTGGTGACAAGGCCAATGGCACCGGAAGCTTTTTTGAGAAGAATTTGTTCGGCAGCCGATTGCAGGGAAGGATCATCGCTTCGACCAAACTCACACGTAGCTGTTACCAGGAAGGGAAGGCGGAACCGGTTGTTGAGGGCTGCAATACGTTCCGGGTCGAGAATTCTTTCGGCCATCCATAATTGTTCGGAGCCATGCCCGGTAAAGTTGATGATTACCGATCCTTCATGAAATTGTCGGAATAAAGCATCGGCTGCAACGGGCGAGACTTGTCCGAAGGATCGTTCTTCTTGAGGAAAATAATCTAGGTATAAACGATGAGCCAGGAGGCCTGGTCTTTTCTCCTCGATCCAACCGGCCAATTGATTGGCTTGCGATTG
>JBMSPY010000181.1:0-5034 GCA_049423005.1 Cyclobacteriaceae bacterium | reverse complement strand
ATCAGCAGCAATAACCCGTACATCGCCATATCGACGCGGATGTATTCACGGTAATTTTCATACGCCCTGCGGAACCATTGGAACATAGGCAAATCAACAATTTTTTTCGGAATTAAAGCCCTGAAGGCCATTTCTTCCAATGACGAAACGGTAAAACTTTTTTAGTTTTACCCTTGCGTCATCATTACGCCTCATGCCTGGAATCAGCTTGCTCTCTGTACAGACCATAAAAAAGTCTTTTCTGCTGGTTGCTGCGCTAACCTGCCTCACAGACTTTGTGTCTGGCCAGGATTATCCGACTCTCGATACCAATCCTGCTTCAGTTCGATGGCGTCAAATTAAAACCCCGGATTTCCGAATAATCTTTCCTACTGGTTTTGAGTCGACGGCTCAGCGCATGGCCAATACGTTTCAAACCATTCGTGAACCGGAAAGTCGTTCAATCGGCACGTCTTCACCACGGCGTATGCCTATCATCCTACAGAACAGATCCTCTGTATCCAATGGATTTGTCGCACAGGCTCCGCGGCGTTCTGAATTGTTTACGATGCCAACGCAAAACTACAACTTCAGTGGAACCAATGACTGGCTCAATCTTCTGGCCAGCCACGAGTACCGCCATATGGCTCAGTATGCTCACAGCAATCGTGGATTTAATCGACTCTTCAGTACGCTATTTGGTCAACAGGCGTTAGCGCTCATGTCCTATGTTTCTGTGCCGCAATGGTTTTGGGAGGGAGATGCCGTCGCTGTCGAAACAGCCTTTACCGGATCAGGTCGAGGGCGTATCCCTGAATTTGATCTTATTTTCCGAACCAACCTCTTGGAGGGCCGCACCTTTACCTACACTAAACAAGTGCTTCGATCCTACAAGCACTTTATTCCCAATCATTATGTTTTAGGGTTTCACATGGTTTCCCATCTCCGGGAGGTTACCAATGATCCACAAATTTGGGGTCGCGTTACTGCACGGACGTGGTCCGCACCATTTATGCCTGCACGATTCTCGAACTCCATTCGTCGTGAATCCGGGATAAAGGTTGCAGGTCTTTATCGTAGTCTCGCTTCCGATTTAAAAAAGGAATGGACGGAAAAGTATGCGGGTATGACTTTTACCGAGTTTGAGGTATTGACCAAACGGAAAAACTCTGTTTTTACCAATTACGCTTATCCTCAATATATGGCAGATGGAAAGATTGTTGCGTTGAAGTCTGGATTGGGTGATGCGGAAAAGCTGGTTATGCTCAACGAAGAAGGAGAGGAGTTTTCCTATATGCCCGGACAAATTAATGATTCCGGAATGTTATCTGCTGCTGGTTCTACTGTTGTATGGAATGAATTTCGCTTTGATCCGCGGTGGCCGGTTCGTACCTGGTCGGTGATACGTGCTCATCACGCCGATAGTGGTCGTTATTCCTCCTATGTTGTTACACGAAAAAGCCGTTATTCCGGAGCAGCCCTATCCCCCGATGGATCAAAGATTGTTACGGTAGAATCAGACGAAAACTATCGGGTAAGGTTGGTGGTGATTGAATTTCAAACTGGAAAGGTCATCAAAGCTTTTGAAAATGAAACCAACGCTTTTTATGCCATGCCCAGGTGGAATGATACCGGAAATGCTATTGTAGTCCTTCGTCAAGCTAATAACTTAAAGTCAATAGTCCGTGTGGACTTTCCTTCTGGAAAAACAGAAACCTTACTTGCAGCAAGTGAAACAAATGTGGGGCATCCGGTCCTTCATGGGGATTATTTGTTCTACAATGCTCCCTACGAGGGTATTGATAATATTTTTGCGGTACAACTTTCGACTGGAAGAAAATTTCAGGTAACGCAGGCTAAATATGGTGCGTATAATATTTCTGTTTCGCCTGATGCGCGTTCATTGGTTTACAGTAATATGTCCAAAGATGGTCTCGATGTGGTACGCACACCATTTAATCCTTTGCGCTGGATCGAATTTAAAAGTCCATCGATTCGTTTTCCCAATGCCTGGGATCATTTAGCTCAGCAGGAGGGAAGACCTTTTCTTTTCGACAGCATCCCTTCTGCTACCTATCCAGTTAAGCCTTACCGGAAGATGCTGCGATTGATCAATCCGCACAGTTGGGGGGCCTATGTGGCAACGGATCTTACCAGAGCTAGTCTTGGTATTTCCTCACGCGATGTGCTTAATAACCTTTCTTTATATGCCGGAATTGAAATGGATATTCAGGAGCGGACGCCAACCTGGAAAACACGTGCTTCGCTTCAGTCCTTTTACCCCATCATTGATGTTGGCTATGAGTACGGGAAACGGGATGTTAAAGTGGCCAATGAGCTTGTATTCATAACGGCTATAAATGATGGCGACACCACGCGCGTGAATGCTCCCTTATCCTTTTCGTGGAATGAGCGCACTGCGGAAGCAGGTTTACGACTTCCACTGAATCTAACCTCCTCCAGGTTTTTTTCACAAATGAATTTTAGTGGTTATGTAGGTTCAACCGTAGTAAATGATTTTCGAAATAGCTTTGATGATGGCGGACGAGTTGTAAGCAGTAAGTATCCACTTTATTTTTTCAGAAGTTACCAGGACGATGGTTCCTTGATTTTTAATAAGCTTCGATTCAGCGCATACAATCTGATGCGGGCCAGCCCGAGAGATATTAACAGCCGATGGGGGCAAGTATTATTTTTAAACAGCACGGCCACGATGAAGGGAAGTGATTTCACGGGTAAGCAGCAAGCTGCCACGGCGTATCTCTATTTTCCTGGTCTTTTCCGACATCATTCCATATGGGGTTATTGGGCTTTTCAAAATACCGATATCGATTGGCGCAACCGCGATAACTATACCTTTCGAAATGAGGTTCCCGTGCCTCGCGGAACAGCCGTCAGTCGTACTGAAAAGATGTACTCCATGGCTATAAATTATACCATGCCGGTGTGGTATCCCGATCTGGCTATTGGTTCGCTTCTGAACATTAAACGCATCCGTTTCAATGCTTTTGGTGATTACGCCTTTGGCAGCAATCCTGCATTGGCATTGATTCTCCAAAAGACCCAGGCTACCACCTGGGCTTCGGTGGGCGCGGAGGTAAAATTTGATGTTAACGTTTTGCGCTTGGTTCCTGAGTTGGATCTTGGATTCCGGGTTGCACAGGTAGTAAGCCCTTCGAATCGTTTTTACTTCGAATTTTTGCTCGGAACCATCAATTTTTAAGTCGGTCCCTCATTTGGGTATTGCCCCTTCAAGCCCTATTTTTGGGCCCTGCAAAACTATTACGGGTAAAACCCTTAAAAACTATGGCTGAAATAGTCAGAATGCCGAAAATGAGCGATACCATGACCGAAGGAGTCATCGCTAAATGGCATAAAAAGGTTGGTGATACTGTGAAAAGCGGCGAACTGCTTGCCGAGATTGAAACCGATAAGGCAACCATGGACTATGAGTCCTACAATACCGGTGTGCTCCTGTACCTTGGTGCCCAGGAAGGTCAGGCGGTCAAAATCAACGATGTGCTGGCTATTGTTGGAAAAGCGGGTGAAGACTATGCAGCTCTGCTTTCTGGTGCTGCTGCCCCTGCTGCTCCACCGGCACCTGCTCCAACTACTGCCGCTCCGGCTGCTGCTGCGCCGGTAAAGACCGATACTTCCGGAATCAAAGCTGAAATTGTAGCCATGCCGAAAATGAGTGACACCATGAAAGAAGGTGTAATCGCAGCATGGCATAAAAAAGTTGGTGACACCGTCAAGCGTGGCGAGCTGCTCGCTGAGATTGAAACGGATAAAGCAACGATGGAATACGAATCGTACCAGGCTGGCACCTTGTTGTATGTTGGTGCACAGGCTGGTCAGGCTGTAGCCATCAATGGAGTGCTGGCCATCATCGGTGAACCTGGTGCAGACTGGCAAACCTTATTGAATGCACATCAGTCTGATGCTTCAGGTTCATCCACTGATGCAGCTCCGACGGCCTCGACTGCCCCTGCACCTGTATCAGCGCCAACTCCGGCTCCGGCTCCTGCTCCTGCACCTGCAGTTCCGGCCCATACTTCTGATGGCCGTGTTAAAGCTTCTCCTTTGGCTAAAAAACTTGCTAAAGAAAAAGGCTATGATTTATCCCAGATCTCCGGCACTGGTGACCACGGAAGAATTACCCGACGTGATATTGAAAGCTTCAAGCCTTCGGTTGCGACTGCTGCACCTACTAAAGATGTGAAATCAGTTCCTGTTGTGCTTCCTGCTGTTGTTGGTCAGGAAAGCTTTGATGAGATAACGGTTAGTCAGATGCGTAAGACCATTGCGCGCCGATTGTCGGAGAGCATGTACACTGCGCCTCACTTCTATCTGACCATGGAAATCAACATGGATAAGGCGGTAGAGGCACGGAAGAGCATCAATGAAATTTCTCCGGTTAAGATCTCCTATAACGATATGGTCATTAAAGCCGTTGCTGCCGCACTGCGTCAGCATCCTGATGTTAACGTCAGCTGGCTTGGAGATAAAATCCGTCGTAACCACCACATTCACGTTGGTGTGGCTGTTGCTGTTAAGGATGGTTTGGTTGTGCCGGTAGTTCGTTTTGCCGACAACAAGGGATTGAGCCACATTGCAGCTGAAGTAAAAGATCTGGCGCAAAAAGCTGCTGATAAAAAATTACAGCCTGCAGATTGGGAGGGAAGTACATTCACCATTTCCAATCTGGGCATGTTCGGAATCGAAGAATTCACAGCCATCATCAATCCTCCGGATGCCTGCATCCTGGCCGTTGGTGGAATCAAAGAAACGCCGGTTGTGAAGAACGGTCAGATTGTTCCCGGAAATGTAATGAAGGTAACGCTGTCCTGCGATCACCGCGCGGTTGATGGAGCCGTCGGCGCCGCCTTCCTAAAAACCCTCAAGGGATTATTAGAAGAGCCTGTTCGGATTTTGATTTAAGTTTTTATTCTCTGAACCAATATCGCCACAAGTTGTTTATTGGAAAATCTCCGTTAGACAACTTGTAGTCATTCGTCAACGAAAAACTAAAAATCAAAAACTGAAAACCTTTTC
>JBMSPY010000180.1:0-5037 GCA_049423005.1 Cyclobacteriaceae bacterium | reverse complement strand
TGTTATTTGGATACTACATTCTCTGCCCGATGTCAATATGGTTTTTCTCCAACTACACGATCAGTGATATGATTGTGAATGAGTTTGACATTACCTCTTATGTGCAGACTGTAGTGGCATTGGTATTTGGCAGCGGACTCCTTTTTCAGTTACCTGTTGTTATTTATTTCCTTTCCCGGATCGGTATTGTTACACCGGCTTTTCTTCGCAAATACCGCAAACATGCGGCTGTGATCATTTTGATTGTTGCAGCCATCATCACGCCGCCCGATCCCCTCAGCCAAACCATTATCTCTCTTCCCTTGTATTTGTTGTATGAGATCAGCATCTTCATATCTGCGTTTGTGACCCGCCAGCGACAGAAGCAGGAGGACGACAAACTGGAAATGGAACCTGACACCAAATGAAAATAGCCATTGGTTCTGATCACGCCGGATTCGACTACAAGGAGAATCTCTGTAAAAAATTAAGAGAGCAGGGCTTTACAGTTACCGACCACGGTGCGTTTAACACTGAGTCGGTTGATTATCCCGACTTTGCACATCCTGTTGCTCAGGCGGTTGAAACGGCCCATGCTGATTTTGGAATTCTGATTTGTGGAAGTGGTAACGGTGTGTGCATCACAGCGAATAAACATAAAGGTGTCCGCGCAGCCTTATGCTGGAACAATGATCTGGCCGCACTCGCTCGCCAGCATAATAATGCCAACGTGATTTGTATTCCTGCACGCTTTGTGGATATGGATACAGCCACATCAATGACCGAGACCTTTCTTCGAACTGAATTTGAAGGTGGCCGTCATCAGCGGCGTGTAGAAAAGATCTGAATCAATCATGTCCTTAATGAAAAAACTTATCGCAATCCCTTTCATTGCGCTGCTGGCCGTTTTGGCCTCATGTAGCACGAAGCCTTCTTACTCTCCATCGCTTGAAGCATACGCCGATTCGTTGATTCGGCCTCTTATTGATAGTGGTAAAATAGCGGGGGCGTCTGTTGCTGTTGTAAAAGGAGAAAATATCCTTTTGCGAAAAACCTATGGTTTTGGTGATCTGGAATTTAATGTTCCGATGCCTGAAGATGCCACCTTTGAAATTGGTAGTGTAACAAAGCAATTCACCTGCGTAGCCATTTTACAATTGGCCGCAGAAGGGAAGCTTTCTTTGGACGATGAACCATCCAAGTACATCCGTTTTGATTCCCGTGGTAGGAGGATGACCATCAGAAACCTGATGAATCACACGTCTGGAATCAAAGGGTATACGGAGATGCCGGTTTTTGAAGTAATCAGCATGCAAGCTCATCCACGCGATACGCTGATTCGAATGGTGGAGAAAGAACCTTATGATTTTGAGCCTGGTGATAGACTCATCTATAACAATACCGGATTTTTCATGCTTGGCCTGATCATTGAAAAAGTTTCAGGCTTGAGTTATGAGGAGTATGTACAGAAGAATCTTTTTGATAAGGCTGGTATGACGCACTCTTATTATGGAAGTGAGAATAAAATCATTCCAAACCGTGCGCATGGTTACGATTGGCAACCAGACGGATTGGTTCGAACAGCTTATCTGAATCACTTATGGCCGTTTGCTGCCGGAAGTCTGTGTTCAAATCCCGATGACCTCATCAAGTGGAATGAAGCCTTGCATAACGGTAAGATATTGGATGAAGCCTCTTACAAGGAACTGTTAGCAACAGCTGTGCTCAATGATGGTACGGTAACCCGTTACGGAAAAGGGATAACGGTCACGGAGGTTCATGGCGAGACCATGCTGGAACATGGAGGCGGTATAAACGGCTTCCTGTCTGAAAATCGATACTTCCCAAAAAGCGATGTGCACGTTGTAGTACTCTTTAACACGGCCGGACCTCATGGACCAGGCCCAATTGCAGATCAACTTGTAGAAAAGGTTCTTGGGAAGACTCAAGTCACGGAATCTGATTTTCCGGGTGATCTGGCTGAGCTCACCGGTACCTATGGTGGCCGGGCTCGCGGCCGAGACGTAACCGTTGAAGTTTTTTCAAAGGATAAAATTCTTTTCTACGTCTTTAATAAAGACACCTCTCGACTGATTTGGTCTCAAAACGGCCCCTGGAGTCATCAAGGTCAGCAGTTTTATTTCAAGCCTTCGGAGCTTCATGTCGACCAGGTTTACGCTTTTTACAAGTTTCAGAAACTTAAGTAATCAAAGGGTTCGGGTCTGTACAGGTACATGCTGATCTTTGGCTGAGCCTGTCGAAGCTGCGGCTGAGCCTGTCGAAGCTGTGGCTGAGCCTGTCGAAGCCCCCCCTGCCAGTTTGTCATTTTTTAGGTTCAAATTCCGACTTGGCACATCCATTGAGAAGTGAAAGTTGTTGAATTGAAAATCAGCTAAAAGCACTTTTTTATGGGAAAAATTATAGGAATTGACCTTGGAACGACCAACTCCTGCGTGGCAGTGATGGAAGGTAATGAGCCGGTGGTAATCGCAAACAGCGAGGGCCGCAGAACAACCCCCTCTATTGTTGGCTTCCTGGATAATGGAAAAGGAGAAAGAAAAGTAGGTGATCCTGCGAAACGTCAGGCCATCACCAACCCTAAGAATACCATTCAGTCTATCAAACGCTTCATGGGTAAGAAATACTCAGAAGTCGGAAGTGAAATGAAGATGGTTTCCTACGGAGTGGAGAGCGGCAATAACGATACCGTTCGCGTGCGTATCGGCGATCGTTTGTATACACCTCAGGAAATCTCAGCCATCATTTTACAGAAGATGAAGAGCACGGCTGAAGATTATCTTGGCACGACCATCACAGAAGCAGTTGTAACTGTTCCTGCTTATTTCAATGACGCCGAGCGTCAAGCTACTAAAGAAGCCGGCCAGATTGCCGGACTGGATGTTAAGCGCATCATCAACGAGCCAACAGCAGCTGCTCTGGCTTATGGTCTGGACAAAAAGAACTCAGACATGAAGATCGCCGTGTATGACCTCGGCGGTGGAACCTTTGATATTTCCATTCTTGAACTTGGTGATGGCGTCTTTGAAGTAAAATCCACAAATGGTGATGTTCACCTAGGTGGTGATGACTTCGACATGCGCATCATGAATTGGCTGGCAGATGAATTTAAGTCAGAGCGCAATGTTGATTTGCGGAAAGATCCAATGGCCCTTCAGCGTTTGAAAGAGGCCGCTGAAAAAGCCAAGATTGAACTCTCTTCATCACAGGAAACGGAAATCAACCTGCCGTACATTACGTCAATCGATGGTGTACCGGAGCACCTGGTTCGTAAACTTTCCCGATCCAAGTTCGAGCAGCTCTGCGACGATCTTGTACGCCGAACGCTCGAGCCGTGCCGCAAAGCCGTTGAAGATGCCGGTGTATCAGTAAGTCAGATCGATGAAGTTATTCTGGTCGGTGGTTCTACCCGTATTCCACGCATTCAGGAAGAAGTGGAAAAATTCTTCGGTAAGAAGCCATCTAAGGGTGTGAATCCTGATGAGGTTGTAGCCGTAGGCGCTGCCATTCAGGGTGGTGTATTGACGGGTGAAGTAAAAGACGTTCTGTTGCTTGACGTTACTCCACTTTCACTAGGTATTGAGACCTTGGGAGGAGTAATGACCAGACTAATCGAATCCAACACAACCATTCCTTCCAAAAAGTCTGAAACATTTTCTACAGCGGCAGATAATCAGCCTTCTGTTGAAATTCATGTTCTTCAGGGCGAGCGTCCGATGGCTAAGGACAACCGCACCATTGGCAAATTCCATCTTGATGGGATTCCGCCATCACCACGTGGTATTCCTCAAATTGAAGTAACCTTCGATATCGACGCCAACGGCATCCTGCATGTTTCTGCCAAGGACAAAGGGACCGGTAAAGAGCAAAAAATCCGTATTGAAGCTTCCAGTGGTCTAACCGATGCCGAAATTCAAAAGATGAAGCAGGAGGCCCAGGCCAATGCTGAAGCAGATAAGCGTGTCAAGGAAGAAACGGAGAAGATCAATCAGGCCGACTCGCTCATCTTCCAGACGGAGAAACAGCTGAAAGAGTTTGGTGAAAAGTTGTCAGACGGAAATAAGTCTGCCATTAACGGTGCTCTCGAGAAACTTCGTGAGGCACACAAGAACCGTAATCTTGCTGGCATTGATGCGGCTATGGCCGAACTTAATAATGCCTGGCAGGCGGCTTCTCAGGAAATGTATGCAGCTTCAGGAGCTGCCGGGGCTCAACCCGGTGCCCAGCCTGGCGGAGAAGCTCCTTCCGGAGGCGGAACTTCTGATGCTCAGGATGTGGAATACGAAGAAGTGAAAAAATAATTCTTTGTTGGTTATGGGAGAGGCTGGCCAATTTGGTCAGCCTCTTTTTTTAAATACGAATCAAATAGCATGTCACAACGATCGTCTGAAATTCATTATCCAGTTGCTGGTATTATTTCTGAAAGAAAAAGTATCAGAGCCTTTTCTTCACGCACGGTAGAGGAAGAAAAAATCCGATCACTTTTTGAGGCCGTTCGATGGGCGCCGTCTAGTTCTAACGAACAACCTTGGGTTTTTATTTATGCCACAAAAGACCATCCGGAACTTCATGACAAGATGATCTCCACCTTATCTTCCAGTAATCAGGTATGGGCGAGTCAGGCTCCTCTGTTGGTGTTTAGTTTGGCTCGAAAAAAATTCCTGCGCAACGGAAATGATAATACCTATGCGCTCTACGACCTTGGAGGAGCAAATGCTTTTCTATCGCTACAAGCTGTTCATTTAGGTTTGCAGATTCGTCAGATGGCTGGTTACGACCGCACAAAAGCAGTGGATTTACTGAATGTTCCTGCTGATCTGGAACCTGGAGTATTTATTGCAATAGGTTACCCGGGTGATCCTGAGCAGCTGCCGGAACCCGTTCGCCAAAAAGAATCAGCTCCCCGCGAACGATTTTTACAGGAGACCTTTGTGCGTAGCGAGGCTTTTTAATTTCATTTGAGTTAAAGGCTATGTTTTTTGTGTTATAGAATTTAAACACAGAGTTCACGGAGAATACACACAAAGTTGCGCAGAGAAA
>JBMSPY010000179.1:0-5039 GCA_049423005.1 Cyclobacteriaceae bacterium | reverse complement strand
CAACAGGTATAAAAAAGACAGGAGTTTCTGGTCCACTCTCATTCATTGTACCCGGCGCACGATTCACGACGGATGGCACCTATGTTTACACCATTTTAGCAACCAATGGCATTTGTACTCCACTCCTCATGTTGGGAAGCACTACAGTGACCGTTAATAAAAAAATTGAGGCTACATCCGTCGTCACTCCCACATCATGCAATGGAGCGGCCGATGGAACACTAAGCGCAACAGCCACTGGAGGAACTGGTCCTTATGAATTTTCATTAAATAATGGAATTAGCTTTCAGACCTCTGGTAATTTCTCAGGTCTTTCCGCAGGCGACACTACCTTGATCATAAAAGACAGTTCCGGTTGTCAAGTGGAAAACACCATTACCATTTCACAGCCCTTAATTGTTGGTTTCATAGCAACTCCCGATCAGGTTAGTTGCAACGGTTCTACAGATGGGGATATTTCGATTGCGGCAACCGGTGGAAATGGTGGTTATGTGTACTCTATAGATAATGGTACAACTTTTCAAACCAGTAACCAGTTTAAAGATTTGGTTCCAGGCACCTACTCCGTGGTGGTTAAAGATTCCAAAAATTGTCTTTCCCCGGCCCAAAACAGTACAGTTATAGAACCTGCGGTACTTTCGGTCTCGACTACTAAACAAGACGTCACAGTTTGCGATCCGGGTAATGATGGCTCACTAACTGCAAGTGTGACTGGAGGAACTGGACCTTTTTCCTATTCCATCGATGGCTCCACATTTCAGACCTCACCAACATTTTCTGGACTTAAGGGTGGCCTCTATGTGGTTACGGTTTTAGACAGCCGTGGCTGTTCTGAGTTTGTTACCACTACGATTGATGTACCAGCTGGTCCTTTATTTTTCTTTAGTATCCAGGACCTGAAATGTTTCAATGATAATTCCGGAAAAATTGATGTAACCGGTTTTGGCGGAACAAGCCCACTTCAATATTCAGCGAATGGAGGAACTACCTTTCAATCAACAGGAAATTTTAGTAACCTGTCCGCAGGTCAATACAAACTGGTGGTAAAAGATTCCAAGGGCTGTAAATTCGAAATAAATACTTCACTTTTTCAGCCCGCTGAAATTGTCCCCAATATTTCCTCAACCCCTGTATTGTGTAATGGCGAAAGTAATGGAACAATCTCCATCACTACAACAAGTGGAAATTTGCCACTTGAATATTCGATCAACAATGGCGTCAATTTTTCGTCGAATGGATCGTTTTCTAATCTAAGCCCCGGTAATTACACCATACTAATCAAGGATAGTCAGAATTGCTTTTCTTCTCCAACTTCTTTTAATCTGGCAAATCCATCCGTTTTGCAACTTTCCTCTGCAATCACGAATGCCACCTGCAGTAATAATGATGGAAAAATACAAATTGTTGCTGTTGGCGGAACTCCACCTTACCGGTATGAATTCAATAATGCAGCCGTCGCCGCCTTACCAGCCGGGGGCCTGTTTCAGGGTTTAACCGCAGGTAGTTACTCAATAAAAGTGATCGACTCCCGAAACTGTAGCTCAACAAAATCAGTTGATGTTTCTTTTCCAGGCAACATTGCAGTTACGGCAACAGGAACACCACCAGATTGCAATGGTAATGGAGAAAATGGCTTCATCACCGTAAACCTGACCACTGTTGGAAATTATCAGGCTGGCCTAAGTAGCAATCCCCCAAATGAACCTCAGGGCTTCCTTCCGGTTACCAACGGAACGTTTAATTTCAGCAACTTAACCAATGGTACCTATGCCATTACCATTCGCCACAATTCCTTGTGCCCGGCTATACTTCCCGTTACATTAAGTGGAGGCCCCGTTCCGGTTGCATTTACCAAGGAAGTCATTGAAAAACTTTGTTTTGAGGATCGCTCGTTCGTCAGATTATCTGGAATTAAAGGAAATCCCTCATTGAATTACAAAGCTGAAATTCGATCGGGCGCTAGTGTGTATAAAACCCAAATTATTACTCCAACAGCTGCATCTAATCCTGTTGAAGTTGAAATACCAGATGCAGGAGCCTATGAATTGATTTTTTCGCAGGATCAAAGTAGCGCAACTCCCTGCTCAAACCCAATTACGCTTGCACCGGTTGCCTTCAGCCTTGATGCCCCTGGAGCGCTACTCGACTTTACAGATCTAAACAAAACCATTTCACTTCCAGATCTTCCTACCGGGTCACTTTCCGGAACGATTGTGGAAAGTATGGAAGAGCCTTATGAAACTAAACTTGAATTAATTGTTCCTCATGAACCAGGACAGTCATTTTCGTCTGATTTTGAACTACTTAATCGAAATCCGGAAACCGGGAAGGTTGAGTTTAAGTATTCAAAAATCTTTGCTGGAGACTATGCGTTTTCCCTTAAAGATTCTTTTGGTTGTCTGAAGACGTACGATATCACCATTGATTTTGACCCCAAACTCTTTATACCAAATATTTTTACTCCCGATGGAGATGGTATCAATGAGGAATTCTACATCCGCAATCTCCCCCCCAATTCTGATCTTCAAATTACAGACAGTTGGGGACAACGTGTTTTTTCATCAGGAAATTATCAGAACGATTGGACTGGGAAAGGTGTGCCCAACGGAGTGTATTATTATCGATTAACTATTGGACGTAAAAATTACACTGGTTGGGTTGAAATTCTGAATGGAAAATAAGTTACTCCTTGATGCCGATGTAAATGATCTCAGGCACTAGTCCATATCTGTGACATTCTTCCTTCGTCAAATCAAACGAAAAGATTTCTTCCCGTACCCTCAAACCACTTTGTGAAATCCGTACAGGATAATCTTTACCATAACGACGAATATGGTCGTTCTGACCAAAAATTCTTTCGCGTTCACGCGAATCAGTGATGGAATCGTCTGAAAACGTATGCTCAGGCACTGGAGAAAAAAATGGGACCTGAAGGATGGCCCATCCCCCTTTTTTCAATACTCGTTTAATTTCTGTCATAGCCTGAATATCATCCTTAACATGTTCCAAAACATGATTGCACAGCACAACATCAAATTGGGCCTCGGTAAAGGGCATATGATGAATGTCCATCTTAACATCAGCCCATGGTGACTCCAGATCAGCTGTAACGTAGCCAGAACCATGTTGCTTCTTAAACGACTCAAGGAAGCAGCGCTCAGGAGCAATATGAAGTACGTTTAATTGTTTCGTGAAAAATTCCGTCTTTCTGGTTAAAAACAATTGAATAAGTCGGTGACGCTCGAGCGATAAACAACCAGGACAAAGTGCATTGGACCGAGCCCGCAATCGACCATAAGGAAGAAAATGCCGGTAATGGTTTCCACAAACCACACATTCTGTTTGACTGCCACGCAGAAACCAATGTGCAAGTTTCATAAATACGCCGCTGACGGACTGTAAGTACTTGCGGGGTACAAAGCGTATAAGAAAAGATATGACCCGTTTCACAGCCACAAATGTAGCTTCTGAATGGAGTGTAAAAAAATTACCTAATCGGGTTTACGTATACTCCCCCCCGTTGAAGACTGAAGATTCGTCTTTGTAGGGTTCCCCTTATAACGCAGACTGGCTGCTGTAGCGATATCGGCATCAATTGTTTCCAAGGCTTGTACCTTAGCGGTGGCGGCTGTTCGTGCCTCAACCTTTACATGATCAGCAGAAAGCCGATCTGCTTCTACGGAAGCACTGGTAGCACACTCAACATCCAAGTTTTCAGTCCTTCCGGAAACAATGACCTGACCGGCTGTTGACGCCAAAATAAAAATACGTTCAGACTGCACTTCAACCTCAATTGTCGACGCTGTGGTCGCTTCCAGGTCAAGGGATTTAATCTGCAAAGGTTCAGCTGAAAATACATTACAAGCACCAGTACAGATGATTCGGTCCAGTTCAGAATAGGTGACCCAAACATCAATATTTGACCTGTTTTTCAAAACATAATTTTCCAAATCAATGCGCAAAGAAGATCCTGAAACATTCGTTTTTACATCACCCGACGGAATTCCAACCGTCTCAATTCGAACAGAAGTCTTTGAACCTTTAACCAACCGAACATCAACGGGTCCATTGACACGAATAGATCTAAATGGCTCTACCGATCGGGTTACTGACTCCTGACTAAACCCTAAAGCGGGCAAAAAGACCATAAGGGAAAGAAAAATATATCGACTCATATGGAGATTTCAGATTCCAAGGATAGCCCAAAAATGCAAAGGTTGCATCAACGACCACCGGTTCGTACAATTTTTAACAAAAAACATCTATTTTAGAAGAAAATTACCTCTTTCAGTAATGAAGTCACAATTAAACATCCTCATTAATCTGGCCAGCAGCGATACAAAAGTTAGTGAACGAGAGGCAAAAGTTCTTAAGGTAATTGCCAAGGTAAATGGTGTGTCTGAAGTTGAGTTCGAGGAAATGTTAAAGAGACCTACCGTAATTGAGGAAATGCATAATTTTTCTGAAAGCCAGAAATTTGAAATACTCTACCTGATGATTCAGCTGATGAAAGCTGACGGTCAGGTTTTTAAGAGCGAAATTGAGTTTTGCGAAAAAGCCGCTCAAAAACTAGGTTATAAAAGGGAAGTCATTCGCGAACTTTCTGCAGGTATTTTCAGTGATCCATCCATTACCAGCAACAGGAAAGCCTTAATGGAAAAAGCGGGTAAATTTTTGAATCACTAATCAGGCTTTAACCAACTCCAGTACCGTTAATTCTGGAGGAATTCCTACTCGTCCCGGATAAGCCAAGTATCCAAAACCACGATTCACATATAGACTGTGTGCACCATCCTGGTATAAACCAGCCCATTGTTTATAAATATATTGAGAAGGACTCCATTTAAAGTTTCCGATCTCCACTCCGAATTGAAATCCATGAGTATGCCCAGACAAAGTCATATGTATGGGAAGTGCATGTTTCCTGATTTCAGCATCCCAGTGACTGGGATCGTGTGATAACATTAACCTGAAGTCTGAAGATTCCGTGCCGGTCAAGGCCTGTTCTAATTTTCCATACTTAGCAAAACGCCCTGCAC